>CBQVAZ010000574.1:0-2904 GCA_967720205.1 uncultured Gemmatimonadaceae bacterium
TCGGTCGCAACCGATCGGGGAATGCGGCGACGATGCAGATGCTCGCGAAAGAGATCGGTTTCGAGGTGGACGTGCGGCCACCCATCGGCATCGGCGACGGACCACCAGTGTCGTCCACAGGAATTCGACGCGCCATCGCCGGCGGCGATCTCGAGCGCGCGCGCATCGCGCTAGGGCGCTTCTATTCGGTAAGCGGTCGCGTGATTGCGGGAGAGCAACGCGGCGCGGCTCTCGGCTATCGCACCATCAACGTCCCGCTCCCATCACATCGCAAACTGCTGCCGCCCTTCGGCGTTTACGCGGTGCGCGTGCAGACGCCGTACGGTGCGTTCGGCGGCATGCTCAACCTCGGCGGTCGGCCGACATTTGGCGACGAGCGTCCACTGCTCGAAGCGCACCTGTTCGACGTGATGCTCGATCTGTACGACGCACCGGTCCGCATCGACTTCGTGAGCCGCATGCGCGACACCATGAAGTTTCCGTCAGCCGATGCGCTGCGCGCGCAACTGCAGCAAGACGAAACGCTCGCCCGTCAGCTGCTTCTCGAAAACGCCCAAAAAGCGTAAAACCGTGTCCGGAACTGAAGCGACGCTGCCGGGTGCCAGTAGGACGTGGCAAACGTTGTCAGATCGAAGGGCCGGCCGCGCCGGACCTTTCTACTTGTGAGCTACTAAGTTCCGTTGACCCCATAGCTTAGCTACGCTTAGCTTCAGGATTCTCTTTACGGCTCGCGGCTCCCCCAAGAATGTCCCGGATACGAACCCGAATCATCCTGATCGTCCTGCTTATCGCCGGCTCGATCTATTTGCTTTTTCCGCGCGACACGATCGTGCGCGTGAAGCGAGGCAATGACTTCGTTTACGACACTGTCAAACGCGTTCCTCTCAAGCTCGGACTGGATTTGCAAGGCGGAATGCACCTCGCGCTCGAAATCGACGAGGCAAAACAGGCTGTAGCGAACAAGAGTGACGCGCTCGAACGTGCGCTTAAAGTCGTTCGCACGCGCATCGACCAGTTCGGCGTTTCCGAGCCCGTTGTTCAAAAGGTCGGCAACGACCGCATCATCGTCGAGCTCCCGGGTATCGACGATCCGCAGCGCGCCACCGACGTCGTGGAGAAGCAAGCCTTCCTCAAGATGCAGATCGTCGATGAATCCGAGGCGCTCCAAAAATCTCTGGCGCGAATCGATCAGATTCTGCGAGACCTGCGCGTCGAGGCAACGACAACCGCGTCAGGCGACACGGCCAAAAAACCGGCAGGCACGCTCACGCAGCTTTTGACGAAAGCAGATTCTGGAGCGGCCAAGGGCGACAGCGCAAAGAAGGACTCCGCGGTCACGCCGACGACGGGCGGACCGTTCTCGCGCCGCGTGCAGCTCGGCCAGATTCCGGGCGAGTTCTTCGTTGCAATGCGCGACGTTCCCGTTCTCCAGCAATACCTGGAGATGGAACAGGTCAAGAATGTACTCCCTCCGGGCAAACAAATCCTCTGGAGTGGCGATACAACCTCGTTAGGCGGAGATGCGTTCCGCGCATTCTACGTCGTCGATTCCCGCCCCATTATCACCGGCGAGTACCTGCAGGACGCTCGGCCTAACCAGTCGCCGATCGACGGCACCGTCGTCGAATTCCAGCTCAATAATGAAGGTGGCCGCCAGTTCCGCCGCGAAACCGGCCGGCACATCCAGGACTACATGGCGATCGTGCTCGATGATCGCGTCATGGGTCGTCCTCCTGTGATTCAGGGGGCGATCGGGACGCGCGGTCAGATCACGATGGGCCAGGGCCGTGATCTTCGTGAAGCTCAGGATCTGGCGCTGGTACTTCGCGCCGGCTCTCTCCCCGTGCCGCTCAAGATCGCCGAGATCCGCAACATCGGCGCGAGCCTCGGTCAGGACTCGATCGACGCAGGATTACGCGCGATGGCGATCGCCACGGCGTTCATCGTGATCATCATGCTCGTGTATTACCGTGGGTCCGGCGCCCTCGCTGTCGGGGCGCTCGCGCTCTACGTGCTCTTCACGATGGCATCGCTCGCGGCATTCGGAGCGGTCCTAACGCTGCCAGGCATCGCCGGCCTCGTACTTTCTGTCGGTATCGCTGTTGACGCCAATGTTCTGATATTCGAGCGCATTCGAGAGGAGCTCGATCGCGGGAAAACTGTCCGCACGGCTGTCGATGAGGGCTTCAAGCACGCGATGAGCGCGATTATCGACACCAGCGTGTCGACGATCCTCACAGCGGCTGTACTCTATCAATTTGGGACTGGGCCCGTGCGTGGCTTCGCTGTCACGCTCATCACGGGCATCGCGACGTCGCTCTTCTGCGCCATCTTCGTCGTGCGAACGTTCTACATGATCTGGCTGAATCGTGCGCGCGACCTGCAGACGCTGAGCATCTAATGCTGAGAATCCTTCACGACACGAAGTACGACTTCATCAAGTGGTGGCGCGTCGCCGCCATTACAACGATTGTCTTCATCGTCGGCGGTCTCGGAAGCTTCCTGTTCCGCGGCAGCTGGAACTACAGCATCGAGTTCACCGGCGGCACGCTGATGCAGCTTGAATTCACGCAGCCGCCTAACGTCGCTGAGCTGCGTACCGAGCTGGAGGCGAACGGCATTCACGGCTCCGAGATCCAGCAGTTCGGCTCGGACCGCGAATTTGCGATTCGCGCGCAGGAGAGCTCGCAGATCGCGTCGCAAGCAGCGGGCGCCGAGGGCGTCGCCAAACGCATCGAGGCAGCGCTCAAGAAAAAGTACGGCGAGACCGCGTTCACGGTCGTACGACGCGAGGCCGTGAGTCCGCGCGTCGGCAGTGAGTTGCGCAGCGGCGCGATGATCGCGATGGCGATCGCGTCGATGGTGACATTGATCTACCTGGCGATACGCTTCGAGTGGCGCTTC
>CBQVAZ010000575.1:0-2902 GCA_967720205.1 uncultured Gemmatimonadaceae bacterium
CGACTAGCGGCCAGCGCGACGTAGTCTCCGATCGCGAAGGCATCCTTCCGAGTCCGCCGGCAAGCGGTTGCACTGGCGACACAGAAGCGATCCGCCCCGAGTCCATCCATGACATTGAGGCTCGCGATCTTCGAGAACGCGCCTAACGCGCCGCTGCGAAAGAGGGCCACCTCAGTGCGAGCTGCACCAACCAGGTACAGCATCAAGTACCAGCCTCGTTCCGTTCCGACGATGGCGGGCCAGGCAGGAACGACGTCCGGCGAGAGCGCGGACTCGATGCCGTACGGCGCGCTCCACGCCTCACCCAACTTCCGGAACGCGCAACGGACTTGATTGCTTCGCTCATCGGTGCGGACGCCTTGGGACCAGCAAGCTAGGAGGTCGCCGTTAGGTCGAACGGCTATTGCCGGTAGCTCGAGAAGGGTGTCTCCTCTCATGGCGACGACGATAACTGGCGGCTCGAAAGTGACGCCGCCGTCGATGGATCGCCGGTGGAAGACGGCGTCCGCGGCTCCCTCCCTGTTCTTGATGCGTACGTAGGCGATCTCGAGTGACCCCGCCGGGCCGACCGCGAGATAACCGCCGAACGCTGAGGAGTCGGCAACGACTGTCGGGGACGAGAACGTCCGGCCGCTGTCGCGCGAGAAAGCGAGCAGCTGTTGTGAGCCGAGCAGCGTCCAGTTCACGTTGACTCCGGCCGGACCCAGGCCAGCGGTCACGGCGCCAACCGAGAGGTAGATCGAGCCCCGATACGGACTCCGCTCGCCATGGTCGACGACCAGCCAGGGTTTGTCGTGCAGCACTCGGTGCCCGGCCGCTGAGTCGACGAAGTTGCGATACACCGGGACGGACGTGACGCTGAGTGTGTCGCTGCCGAACCGCGAAAGGAATGTTCCGCCTAACGGCGGTGCGTCGGCCTTCGACGCAAGCAGTGGGGAGCCATCTCGTGCGAAGGCGCTGATGACGTCGGCCGCGAATGTGGGCGTGACATCCACGCCGGGCATCCGTGGCGGCTCGAGAGGCCCGTCGGTCCACGACCCGCCGTCATCGCTGCTTCGCCAAACCCAGATGCCGGTGCCGCCGCGGGCGAACGGGACTCCGTACATGGCCGCGACCAGGAGCCGATTGGGGTTGCCGGGGTCGATGGCAATCGACGGCTCGAACGCTTCGCCGCCCGCAGCCGGAGGAAGAATCGTCGTCGTCGGATTCCGAGCGCCAACATCTCGACAGCCGATCGCAGCCGTTGTCACCATGAGTAGTACGAGCGATCGGACACGCGGCCATCGGCCGGGGTTCCGCCACAGCGAAACCGGGATCACGCGTAGCATCGCTGCCTCGACGGGGAACAGGGTCACTGTATCGACCGTATCGATGGCACAGCTGCCTAACGAGCGCAAGAGACGCTGGAGCGGTCTAGGTCCGCGCAATCGCGATTCGCATATAGGCCCCGCGCTCGACCTTTCCTCTGCTCTGGGCGAAGCGGTCGTTCCAGTCGGTCATGCCGGAGTCTTCGTGCACGGAAAAGCCAACGGATTTCAGATCGTTCGCTATCTCCTCGCGTGTCCAGGCGCTGATTTGCGGCTCGCCGATCAACCGGAACATCAGCCTCGCAAAGAGTCGGCGATGAGCCGTGTGGTAGTTGACGATCAGCGTAGATCCGGGCGCGCTTCTGCCGGCGACATCGGCGACTGTGGAGCGCATCGCGTCGCGTGTGAGGTACATGACGACGCCCTCCCAAATCCAGCAGGTTGGCGACGAGCGATCGTGTCCGGCGCTCTCCAGGATCGTGCCGAGCGACTCACGCTCAAAGTCGATCGAGACGAACTTGACGATTCCGATGGCTGGAGGTAGCTCGGCCAAGTGCGTGCGCTTGTCGCCCTGCGTGGCCGGATGATCCACCTCGAAGACTTTCACACCGGCCAGCTCGGGCATGCGCCAGGCGCGCCCGTCGTATCCGGCGCCTAGAATGACGAGCTGTGTCGCGCCAACGGCGATCGCGTTGCGAACCGCTGTGTCGATGGCCGCAGTGCGAAGGGCGATCATGTCAGCCATCACGCGCGCCATTTCGAGCCCGAAAGCACGCTTTCCCTCTCGAGCGGCGTGCTCGGTCTTGGCGAGATTCCGCTTTCCTTTCTCGCTGAGAAAGACCCGCGCAGTCGGGTCGCTGAACGCTGGGATGTGCGACAGGCCGGCGTCGGCCAGGGCGCGGCCGAGCGCGACGAAGTGAGCGGTCCGACTCGGACGCTCGGCTTTCACGATTCGGGCGCGCTCAGCCGCATGACTGGGTTGGCTCTATCGAGATGACAGTGACGTCGGAACCAGAATCCACCATCTCCTCCGCTGCGGACCACACCTCACGGCCTGCCTAACGCGCTACCGGAGCTCTAACACCTCCGCCATGCCCATCTGTGCGTACAGTTGAACGCCATTGGCAGTCGGCTCGGGCGTCCCAACCGCCGTTAGGCGGCAACAACATACTCACTTTGGACAAGGCCGCTCGCGTACTGCCTGGTTGCCACGTGCGTCAAACTAATGTCGCGTGGCGATGGGCCAAACAGCGGGATTCCGGCACCGATGAGTACTGGCACACGCGTGATGATCAGGCGATCAATGAGCCCGGCCTCGAGAAAGCGCTGGATTGTCGTCCCGCCATCCACGTAGATGTGCTGGAAGCCACGTGCCGCGAGCGTCGATGCGATCGTAGCTGGCGGCCCGGCCATGTGCTCTACCACGGCGCCGGCTGGCGCAGGCGGCAGGGTGCGCGTACTGAGCACGAAGACGGGCTTCTCCCCGTAAGGCCATGCGTCAAAACTCACAACTGTATCGAACGTGTTGCGGCCGATGACCAAAGCATCCACGCTGGCGAAAAACTCATCGTAACCGTGCGGCTCGCCTCCCCCGG
>CBQVAZ010000576.1:0-2902 GCA_967720205.1 uncultured Gemmatimonadaceae bacterium
GTACCACCGCCGTTGAGCGGGAGGTTGTCGATCGCGCCGACGGTTTGAACACCGGGCATTTCGCGCACTTGTCGCAGCACCGTCTCGAAGAATCGCTGCTGCGCGAGCGGGCTGTATTGTTCGCCGGGGAGCGCGACGCGCATCACGAGGGTGCGCGATGCGTCGAAACCAGTGTCGATGTGCAGCAACCGCGTTAGGCTGCGCGTGAGCAGCCCCGCACCAATCAGGAGCACGACAGTCATCGCGATCTCCAGCGTCACCAACGCGGCGCGCAAGCGTGCGCGCCCCGTGCCGGCTGTCGCGCGGGTGTCACCGCTCATGAGTGCCGCGAACCGCGGCCGCGACGCATACAGGGCGGGGATGAGACCGAAGACAACACCCGTCGCAATAGTGACGAACGCCAGGTACCCCAGGACTCTCGCATCTGTGCTCAGGTCTGCGAGATACGGCATCGAGGCGCGCACGTTCTCGGGTATCGCGCCGACCAGCACGCGCGTCGCATTCTGCGCGACCCAGATTCCGAGCAGCCCTCCACCTAACGAAAGAAGCAGGCTCTCCGTCAAAAGCTGGCGCACGAGACGCCCACGGCGCGCTCCAAGTGCCACGCGCAGCGCCATCTCCCGTCCGCGTGTCATGGCACGGGCGAGCAAAAGGCTCGCCACGTTGGCGCACGCGATCAGCAGCACGAGTGCCACGGCCCCAAACAGCATGAGCAGTGTCGGCCGCACCTGGCCCACGATCTCCTCGCGCAGCGGTACGACCGCAATGCCTTGGCCCGCATTCGATTCAGGATACTGCGATGCCAGACGCTTCATAAGCGCGCCGATGTCGCTGCGCACCTGCTCGATCGTCGTCCCCTGCCTAACGCGGCCTACGACCCGCAACCAATGATTGAACCGCTGCGCCCGCGTCTGGGCCGTTCGATCGGTCGTGAACCAGAGGTCGCACTCGCCCAATGGAGCGAAGAGAAAGGAGCGCGGGAGCACACCGATGACCGTTCGATTTGTCCCGTCCACCGTGAGCGTGCGACCCACTACCTGCGGATCGCCGCCGAACCAGCGCCGCCAGAAGCCGTAGCTGATGACGACGAGGGGGCTGCCTCCTGGTCCATCCTCCCCCGGCGCGAAGCTGCGTCCCAGCACCATCGGCACGCCGAGCATGGCGAGAAAGCCCGAAGTTGTGCGCGCGCCTTGTGCGCGAAACGGAGTATCGCCGCCGGTTATGGTGACATTTGTGCCGTCGTACCCCTCCAGCGCATCGAACGACGAGTTATACGCGCGCCAGTCGACGAAGTCGGGGAACGATGCCTCCGACCGATCGTATATCCCATTCTTCGTTTCCCAGAGATGCACGAGCTGCTCGGGGTTCCGGTACGGGAGCGGTCGAAGCAGAGCCGCGTCCACGACCGTATAGATCGCTCCATTGGCGCCGATGCCTAACGCCATCGTGACGAGAACGACGGCTGCAAAGCCTGGCTTCGAGCGCAGCGACCGCAGGGCGACGCGTGTGTCCTGGCGCAGATCGTTCCACCACGCGAGGCGCGTCCGTTTGGTCACACGCCGATTATCGATTCGCGACAGTTCATCGCGGGCTGACATGAGATCTCCGAATTGACGGCGAGCTTCCAGTTCCGCGTCTTCGCGCGTTAGGCCCTGACGCACGAGCTCGTCGACATGTGCCGAGAGGTGGAACGCGAGCTCATCGTCCACGGACCCGGGCACAGCGCGCCGAGCAGGCCGTCCGATATCGAACGTGACCAATCGTCGCAGCCTGCCGAGGGTAGACACGCGCTCGCTCGCTTAGGTTGACTGCAGGATCTTGAGCGCGGCGGCGGCGTAGCGCTCGAAATCGGCAGTCTTGCCGCGCAGTGCCTTTCGCCCGTCAGACGTTAGGCGATAGAACTTCGCCTTGCGATTGTTTTCCGAGAGCTTCCATTCGCCCTCGAGCCAACCGCGCTCTTCCAGACGGTGCAGCGCGACGTACAGCGCGCGGTCTTCCACCTGAATCGTGCCGTCGCTCGTCTCCTTGATCCACGCGGCCACGGAGTAGCCGTGGCTTGGTCCCCACGTGAGCGCTTTGAGGACGAGGATGTCGAGCGTGCCTTGCAGGAGGTCGAGGCTGGTCGCAGCCATCGGTGCTTCCCCGGAAGTGTTCCGGGGAACAATTGACGTTCATGTGTGCGAAGTCAAGAGAGGGCACGTAAAGTGGCCGACCCGATTGTCAGAGTTCGGTTGAACGCGTGATAGCGGATGACGCCAGTGGTTGACTCAATGAAGCGAGCAGGAGAAGCAACGTGTCACGCCTCATGGGACATCGGTTCGTCGTCGTCTGTTTGAATGTTTTGATCGCGTCTCTCACCGCGTGCGACTCGACGGGTTTGGGTCCGCAGAACCGCCTTCTGCTAGGGACTTGGGGCGGATCGTCGGCGCTGCTGTCGGCCAGCGACACCGGCGCCATCATACGGCAGTCATGCGCCGAAACCACGATCTCATCACCTGTCTTGTTCAACGAAGACGGTGGCTTCGTCGCGTTAGGCCTTCGCGAGCAGATCGGCGGTGCGGCGCGTCCGCGAGAGTTCGAGCGGATCGACGCCGTCTACGTGTTTGGCGAGCTGTTGCCGCACGTCACTGATCGGCTGCGCGTCGTCATCCGACTGCAACGTGACGATGGCCTGCGGGATACGCTGCTGCTGCGTCGCGGCGTCACTGTCCAGGTCTTGCCTTGCCCGCTTTGATTGTCTCTTGGTAGCGCATCAGAGATGCGCGCCGCCGGCGAGTTTGGGACTCGACTGCCAGTTGTCCGGTGTCGGTCGCTCTCGCCACCAGTTAGGCAACGGCGCCATCAACCGGTGACTCAGCCCGCAGACAAACGGTTCGTACGAGCGTCGCAGTTCCATCAATCG
>CBQVAZ010000577.1:0-2890 GCA_967720205.1 uncultured Gemmatimonadaceae bacterium
CGCATGCTATCGCATGCGCACGCTCGCTGCGGGTGACGCTGCTACGGGAACACCCGCCTCACTCCCTAGGGGACTCGCAATGCCGCTAGACGCTGCGTGATTGCTGCTTTGTCGATCCAGCGCCCCCGTACCATCACGCCCGAGATCGACGACGTATTGCCGATGTCGGTCAGTGGACTCGCCTCCAGCATAACGAGATCGGCGCGCTTGCCGGCCTCAATTGTCCCAAACTCCTTCGTTGCACCGAAGTATTCGCCCACGTTGCGCGTGCCACTCACGAGGATCTGATACGGCGTTAGGCCGGCTGCCGCCATTTGCTTCATCTCGCGGTGGATCGAAAAGCCCGGGACGTTCCATACCTGCGGTGCATCCGAGCCCATCAGAAACTTCACGCCGGCATCATGCAGCTCCTTCATCAGACGACGACGGGCCGCGACGAACGCCTGTCCACCTTCCATCGTCCAGCCCTGCTGCCGGAAGTTGCGTAGTGCGGTGGTCCACTGCGTGCGGACGTTCTCGGGCCAGTACCGCATTTCCGGCCACGCGAGCATCTCCTCGAGATTACCGACCGATTGCGATTCCATAATTGTCTCAGTCGGGACAACCCACACGCCGTTCGCGACCGTCGCGCGCGCCAACGGCGCCAGCTGGGACCAGTCCAGCAACGGCACAAGATTGCTGCCGAACCACTGACTCTGCGGCGCTGACGCGCGCTTGTCCGCGGCGACCATCGCCTCCAGATAACCGTCCAGGTGATCGATCGTGATCTGCTTCACCTCGATCGCGCGCCTAACGCCAACGTCGGCGGGAACGTGCCCGCCGAACGGAATGCCCAGGCGCGTCGCCGTCGCGGCGATGGAGTCGTACGCCGGACGCAGGATTCCTGGATGGATCTTGAGCAGGTCGTAGCCGGCCGCCTTCTGATCGCGCACCATCTGCATGCCGACTTCCGGACTCGTTACCGACTGACCGTTGAACGAAGGCCCCGTGGTGTAGATCGTCGGGCTGAATATCTCGCCGCGTGCTGCCTTGCCGCGCAGCTCGAGGTGCAAGGGTGAGCCGAGCATGCCGCGCACGGTCGTCACGCCGTTCAGGACGTACAGCGCAAGCACGCGATCCGTAAAGTCAGTCGGCGCGTTGCCGCCGGGGATATGCGCGTGCATTTCCGCGAGTCCCGGAATGATGAACTTGCCTTGCGCATTGACTTCGGTTGCGCCGCTGGGAACCTGGACTCGCGACGACGGTCCGATCTCGACGATGCGATCGCCCCTAACGATGATCGTGTGATCGCTGAGCGAACGCTCGCGATCCATCGGGATCACGGTCGCGTGCGTAAAGGCAATCGTTTGCGCTTGCGCGTGGAGTGCTAGTGGCGCCGAGACGGCGATGATAAATGCGGCTAAAGAACGCATGGTGTTGTTTCCGCTGGGTGAGACGATGCGCGCGACGAGAGATCTCGCGCGAGCACGCAATCTGTCGCGAACGACAGTAGATCGGGTAGGAGTTGTTATGGCCTCTGGCCTAAGGCATCCTGCCATACTTCTTGAGCGCTGCCATGAGCCGATCGCGCGGCAACGCGTACACCCGTAGATAATTCGCCCCCGTCATCGTCTCGGCGGCGAGCATCGCGTTGACGATCGATTCCTCGGTTGCCTGCACAGTCGCCCAGAAGAGCGCGTTGATGTCCGGATTTGGCAGGATCTGCACGCGTTCCACATTGGCCGACGTTCCCACGTTAGCGTTGGCCGTCGAGAAGGCGATGAAGATGTCGCCGGAGGAATTCCCTCCAACGCCGCCCATGCGGCCGACACCTAACGAGACTCGCGTGACGAGTCGCTTGAGCTGGTGCGGCAGCAACGGGGCATCAGTGGCGACGACGACGATGATGGACCCTTGGTCCTCGTCAGGCAACGCCGCGGAGCCTCCGCCGGTCGCGCCGAGATCCGCGCAGCGCTGCCGCCCGCGCCCAACGGTTGTATCGCGCGTCGCGATGCACGACGTCAGATCGGGAATCTCTTCGCCAACAGGCACTCCAGCGACGCGCAGATCGCGTCGTGCTCCGTAATTGCATTGCACGAGCACGCCGACGGTGTACGTCGTACCGCGAATCTCCGCTCGCCGTGAGGCCGTGCCTATGCCGCCCTTGAACCCATGGCACACCATGCCGGTGCCGCCGCCGACGTTGCCTTCCTGCGGCACGACGCCGGCGCGCGCGGCGTCCAGCGCGGAGATGACGTGCTCAGGCCTAACGTGAAATCCGTTGATGTCGTTCAAGCCGCCGTCGTACGTCTCGGCGACGACCGGAAGACCCCACGGCTGTAAGCCTGGTTTTCCAACCTGCCAGCGAAGGATCGCGTCGCGCACTTCGCCGACTGAATGCGTGTTTGTGATCCCGATCGGTCCTTCGAGAAATCCGCTCTCCTGCACCCACGTCGTCCCCGTCATTTCGCCGTTGCCGTTGAGCGTGAACCAGGCGCTGAAGACAGGATCGTTGCTCGCTTTCCCGCGGGGGTGAATCACGGTCACGCCTGTCCGCACTGGCCCCTTGCCGACCGTTAGGCGGCCCTCTCCGGAAATGAGCGTGGTCTGACCAACCTCCACCCCGGCGACATCGGTGATGGCATCGAGTGGACCGGCCGTGCCGCCGATCGGGATACCAAGGTCACGAGCGCGCGGCTTGGCCGCTTGCGCGTGCAACCCTGACACGGCTGCGAGCAGACTGAGCCCGACCAGGCGCGAGAAAGGCATGGGACACTCTCCGGATCACGGTGGCGTTGTTGACGACCGCCGTGATCTTGCGGTCCGTCGCCGGACCTGTCGAGAGTGTTTCGCGACGTGCTCACGCGTACTGGAGTACGAGGATGAGCAGGATTGCCGCGAGAATGAAATA
>CBQVAZ010000578.1:0-2888 GCA_967720205.1 uncultured Gemmatimonadaceae bacterium
TTCGGCAGCGTCGACGAAATCGGCGTCTTTCACATGACGGAGCATGGGCTCATCCCGGTCGACAATCCATCCGAGCTGTTCGTTGGTGATCGCCTAACGCGGGCCTCGGGCAGCGCGCTCACCGTCGTGCTGGAAGGCACGCGCCCCTTGCTCGTGGAACTGCAAGCGCTGGCGAGCAAACCGGGCTTCGGCACACCGCAGCGCGTCACGGCCGGCTTCGATCAACGGCGACTCGCCTTGCTCCTCGCTGTGCTCGAGCGTCGTGCCAAGCTCGCGTTGAGCAACCTCGACGTCTTCGTGAACATCGCAGGCGGTCTGCGGCTCACGGAGCCGGCCGGTGACCTGGCCCTGTCGGTTGCGCTCGCGTCCAGCGTATACGACCGCGTGTTGCCGAGCGACCTCGTTTGCATTGGCGAGGTAGGACTGGGTGGAGAGATCCGCAGCGTGTCCCAGACCGAACGGCGCCTCGCCGAAGCGGCTTCGTTAGGCATGCGCACGGCGTACGTGAGCGAACGCAGCGTCCCGCGTCAACTTCCAGCGGGCCTCACGGCGATCGGCGTCCGTTCGCTCTCAGACTGCTTCGGTCACCTGTTCTCATGAGCGAGACCGCCCGCGACGTCGGTGTAGTGATCGTGGCCGCCGGCCAGGGAACGCGCACCGGCACCTCGGAGCTCAAGCAATTCCGCTGGATCGCTGGGAAGCCGATGCTCCTGCACAGCATTCACGCCTTTCAACGTCGCCAGGACGTGGCGCAGGTCGTCGCCGTCTTGCCGAAAAGCTTCGCCGGCGACCCGCCCCCATGGATCTTTCAGTCCGATATCGAACGCCTGATCGTAGGCGTCGGCGGCGATGAACGCGGAGACTCGGTTTGGAGCGGCATCGAAGACCTCGAGGACGACGTGCGAATCGTCGTCGTGCATGACGCCGCTCGCCCGCTCGTCACAGACGACACGATCGATCGCGTGATCGCCGCGGCGCGTGAGGGTGTAAGCGCAGTCGCTGCTTTGCCAGTGGCCGACACAATCAAAGAAGTCGACGACGAGAATCGCGTCGTTCGCACTGTCGACCGGGAGCGCTTCTGGCGAGTGCAGACTCCGCAGGCGTTTCCCCGCGAGATCATCGAACAGGCATACCGCACCGCGCTCGAACAGCGGCATTATGCCACCGACGACGCGGCGCTCGTCGAGCGAATCGGCCATCCAGTCGTCGTTGTGCGCGGCGCCGAGCGAGGGATGAAGGTCACCGAAGAGCGGGATTTCTCGTTTCTCGAAGCACTGGCCGCGGCGGACCAATGACCGGGCCGGTCGTCGCCGTCCCGTTCTGGTCGGCGGCGGAAATCGAATCCTCGCTTCAAGCGACGATCGTGCACCTGCAGTCCGGTGGCGTCTTGGCATACCCCACCGAGACGGTCTACGGCTTCGGCACGGCAGTCGATCATGACGCCGTCGAGCGCCTGGTGCAGCTCAAGACGCGTCCAGCCGCGAAGCCCTTCCTGCTGCTGATTGCCGGCAGCGACATGCTCACACGCCTGGATCTTCACCTAACGAGGGAGGCGTCTCAGCTCGCAGCGCGGCACTGGCCCGGTCCCTTGACCCTGGTGCTCTCTGGCGGGGAACGACGTGTTCCCAAGCGACTTCGGGGGCCCGAGGGGGGTGTCGCGGTTCGCTGGACGTCGCATCCCGGGCTGCAGCGGCTGCTCACGTCCTACGGGGATCCGATCACGAGCACCAGCGCGAACCGGCCGGGGCTACCGCCAGCGATGACAGCTGGGGAGATTGTCCAACAATGGTCGGATGCGACCGCCCGGGGGATCATGCGCGTGCTCGATGGTGGTCGGCTGGAGCCGTCCAATCCATCGACGGTGGTCGACTGCACGGGACGGCGGCCGCGAGTCATTCGACCAGGGGCCATCAGCGCCGCGACGTTGCGCGAGAGCGTTCCAGACTTGGTGGGTGATGCCTAACGTCATGCGGATATTGTTCGTTTGCACAGGGAACACCTGTCGAAGCGCGCTGGCCGAGGCCGTCGCGCGACGTGAGGCCATCGAGCGCGGCCTCTCCGATGTGGAGGTCGCGAGCGCCGGCATCAGCGCTTGGGACGGCGCCCCAGCCTCCGACGGCGCGCTGCTCGTTGCCATCGAGCGACGCCTCGACCTCGGCTCGCATCGCGCGCAGCAGCTCACGCGCGACCTCGTCGATCGCAGCGACGTGATTCTCGTCATGGGACCGCACCACTACGAGCGCGTCGTCGCGTTAGGTGGGGAACAGAAAGTCTGGCTGCTGACGGCATATGCGTCGCGCAGCGACACAGGTCACGCAATCGCCGACCCCTTTGGCGGTGATCTTACGGCGTACCGCAGTACTCTCGTCGAGCTCGAGCGCGAAGTGCGCGCTGCGTTCGACCGGCTTGTCGCGGAGCGCGCCCCCGGACCGGCTTAACGTCGAGGAATCGAAGCGCATGCCTTCGATACCGGCGTCATCACGCGCTCCGTACCCGCGGCGGCTGCTCCTCTTGGGGCACCCGGTCGCACATTCCTTGTCGCCGCGATTCCAGAACGCAGCGCTCGAGGCGGCCGGTCTGTCGACCCGCTATGCCGCATTCGATGTCATCCCGACCGCGCTCGCGGGCGCGGTCGCCACGGTGCGTGAAAATGCGCTGGGTGGGAATGTCACGGTCCCGCACAAGTCGGCTTTCGCCACATACTGTGACCTGCTCACGCCGCTCGCGGAGCGGACGCGGGCCGTCAACACGTTCTGGATCAATGATCAGCAGCAGCTCGTGGGCGACAACACCGACGTCGGCGGCTTCGACGCGCTCGTGCGCGAGATCCTCGGCGCCGTGCCTAACGACGCGCGTGTGGCGCTGCTCGGCGCCGGTGGAGCGGCCGC
>CBQVAZ010000579.1:0-2882 GCA_967720205.1 uncultured Gemmatimonadaceae bacterium
ATCTTCAGTGTCGCCAAGCCGATCGTCTTCGACGCCGCGCCATACCCGTCGCCTGGCAAGCTCGTTATGGTCTGGGAGCGCGACGCGTCCGGGGAGTCGAGTAACGTCGGGTTCTTCACGTTCCAGGATCTTGCGCGCGATGTGCGGGCGTTTTCGTCCAGCGCGGCGATGAGCTATTGGCAGCCGACGCTCGCCTCGGAGGCGTCCGCCGAGCAGGTCAACGGGTTGCGGGTCAGCCACACCTACTTCACGACGTTAGGTGTGCGTCCGTTCATCGGCCGCGACTTCCGCCCCGAAGAAGACACGCCTGAGACACGCGCTGTGGTGATGCTGACGCACAAGGTGTGGAAGCGGCGCTACGCAAGCGACTCGTCGATCGCAGGGCGTACCGTGGAAATCAGCGGACGGCAATACACCGTGGCAGGCGTGCTCCCCGAATCCTTCGAAGACCTGATGACGCCTAACGCGGAGCTGTATGGGCCGTTGGGCTACAACGCAACGCTGTCCTGGGCTTGCCGCTCGTGTCGGCATCTGCGGATGGTCGCCCGTGTGCGAGAGGGCGCGACACTGAGCGCGGCGTCGCAGGAGGTCGAGCAATCGCTGGCCAACCTGCGGGCGACCTTCAAATCGGAATATGGGAGCGTAGGCGGCGTGTTGGAGCCTGTGAGCACGTACGCGACCAAGGGCGTTCGCACGGCCGTGCTCGCGCTGCTCGGTGCGGCGGCGTTGCTCTTGCTCATGAGCTGCGCGAATGTCTCGAGCCTCATGCTGGGCAGAGCGATCGAGCGACAGGGCGATGTCGCGGTGCGCACCGCGCTCGGAGCGCGCACGGCGATACTCGTTAGGCAATCCGCTGTCGAGGCGATCCTGCTCTGGCTCATCGCGGCCGCGGCAGGGATCCTTCTTGCTCGCTGGGGCGCACGCGCCCTCGTCCTGCTCAGTGCGACGCCGTTGCCTCGCGTAGAGCGGATGGTCGTTGACTGGCGCGTGATGACTTTTGGACTTGTCGGCGCGTTCGCATGCGCGCTCATGGCCGGCGCGTTCCCTGCTGCTCTCGCGGCGCGGGCGGCTTTGATCGACCGCATGCGCAGCGGTGCACGCAACATCGTCGGCCGTGGGACGCAGCGCGTGCGCGGCGCACTGATCGTTGCGGAAGTGGCGCTCGCGCTGATCATGCTGTCCGGCACTGGCTTGTTGATTCGAACAGTGAATCGCCTGCTGAACGTGGAGGTGGGGTACGACGCCGCGCGGATCGCGACGGTGAACACATCGCTCTCGGGACCGCGCTACGCGACGAATGAGGCGGGGTTTGCATACTACCGCCGCGTGCTGGATGCAGCGAAGTCGGTGCCTGGCGTCGAGGTCGCGGGCCTTGTCAGCCAACTGCCGTTAGGCGGCAACTTCGACGCCTACGGCATCCATCGCAAGGACATGCCGTCCGCCAACCCGGAAAACGATCCGAGCGCGCAGCGTTTCGCGGTGAGCCCGGACTACTTGAGCGCGATGCGCATTCCACTCGTCGCTGGACGCGTGTTCACCGCGGCGGACGATGCGCGCGGTCCTCTCGTCGCGATCATCAATGAGGAGATGGCGTCCAAAGTGTTCGCGGACGGCTCACCGCTCGGGAAGGAAATTCACATCGGTGGAACGGACGGCCCCTGGTACACGATCGTTGGCGTCGTGAAAAACGTTAGGCATCTTTCATTGGACGGCCAGCAGGAGTTCCAGGTTTATCACACTGTCGATCAAACCGGCTCCTCGCTCCCGGGCTCTTTGACCTTGGTTGCGCACACGACAGGCGATCCACGCACGCTGGCGCTTGCGCTGCAGCGCGCCGTCCGAGCCATCGACCCGGGCGTCGCCGTCCACGAGCCGCGCGCGATGGAGGACGTGATCGCGAGCGCGATGTCGCAGCGACGCTTTGTGTTGCGATTGTTGGCTGTGTTTGCGGGAGTCGCCCTCGTCCTCGTCAGCGCTGGCTTGTACGGCGTAACGGCCGCTGGTGTCGCTGAACGGCGCCGAGAGATCGGGCTCAGGGCCGCGCTTGGCGCTTCGCGTCCGCGCATCGTGTCGACTGTTGTGTCACGCAGTGCGACGCTGCTCGGTGTTGGCGTCGCGCTCGGCGTAGCCGGCGCCGTCGCGCTGAACGGCGTGCTCAAGTCGATCCTCTTTGGCGTCTCGCCGACCGATCCGCTGACGATCCTATCCATGATAGGCGTGCTTCTGATCGTCGCCGTGCTGGCTGCGGTGATTCCGGCGGGGCGGGCCCTGGCGGTGGATCCGGCGACAACCCTGCGAACTGAGTAGGGGATAGGGGGATAGGGGGATAGGGGGATAGGGGATAGGCGGAGGCGCGTGACGGGAGCATTTTGTTGGTGGAATGAGTGCCCCGCGCCCCCGCCCCAACCTCTCAGCGCCGCAGCGCGCGACCCGTCCGGCCCTCGTTGTCCCCGTCGAGGCGGCCAAATCTGTCGAGCGCAATCCTGGAATCCCGCTCGATCTCGACATCGTGCGAGCGATTCGGGTGAACCGGAGCGCCGTTGAACGCCGGGCGGCGACGATCCCGACGCGACGCACGGTCAAGAATGAATGGCAAGCGGCGTGGCTGCTGCGCGCTATTACCGTGATGGACCTAACGACGCTCGCCGGCGACGACACGCCTGGGAACGTGCGTCGCCTGTGCGCCAAGGCACGACACCCGCTACGGCCGGATCTCGAAGCCGCGTTAGGTATCGGCCAGCTGAACATCACAGTCGGGGCTGTGTGCGTCTATCACGCGCTGGTGCCGACCGCCGTCGAGGCGCTCGAGGGCTCGGGCATTCCAGTTGCGGCTGTCTCGACCGGCTTCCCGGCCGGACTCAATCCGATCGAGCAACGCATCG
>CBQVAZ010000580.1:0-2879 GCA_967720205.1 uncultured Gemmatimonadaceae bacterium
CACGAGTAAACGGTCTTTGTCCGCGTTGGTCCGCGTGAGTCCGCGTTTGTCCGCGGTGAAGCAGTTGACGTTTTCGGTGATGGCATTTGCCTCGACATCCTCGTTAGGCGCCCAGCCGGCTCAGGAACGCGTGTGGGCAGAACGATTTCAGGCGACACTCGAGGAAATAGCGCGCGACGCCGACGGCGTCCTTGGCATCCATGCGATCGATCTGGTATCTGGTCGGACCTTCGCTGTGCGCGACACACTCGTCTTTCCGCAAGGCAGCGCCATCAAGATCGCTATTCTGCTCGAGCTGTATCGCCGAGCGGAGACCGGCGACCTTAAGCTGATGGATCGACTCCCTGTCCGCGCCAGCGATCGCACCGGCGGGAGCAGCATGCTCGTCGATTTCACGGACGGAGGATCCGAGCTGGCGCTGCGCGATATCGCGATGTTCATGATCCGCATATCCGACAACACCGCGACCAACATCCTCATCGATAGGCTCGGCATGGACCGTGTGAACCTAACGATGCGCGAGCTCGGCTTCCCGGAGATCAAATTGCAGCGCAAAATGATCCGGCCACAGGAGAGCATGAAGGGGAACGAGAACATCGCGACGCCGCGCGCCGCCGCGAGACTCATGGCGCGCATCTACAAATGCGACATCCCGATCAGCAAGACAGCGTGCGAGGACATGCGGGCGTTGCTCGCGATCCCCAAGCCCGGGTCGCTCCCCGATCCGCTGCCATCGAATCTGAGGGTCGAATGGAAGCCGGGAGGGATAACTGGCGTCGAGACGTTTTGGGGCGTGGTTGCGGTCCCCGGCCGCCCATACGCCATTGCCGCGATGCTCAATTACGGCGGCGATTCCACCGCGCGCGATCTGCGAAAGGTCTCCGCCGCCGCCTACCAGTACTTCAGCCGCCTGAGCGGCGTCACCCCATATGGCACCAGAGTCCCTCCATCCTAGAGAGGACTCCTGCCTTCGTGACGGAGTCTGACCCCGCGGTGGGGTCAGACTCCGCCGGAACCACAGCGATGGCATTGCCGTATGGAGGCTTCAATCCATGACCCTGGCCGGGCTGTCATACCTGGCACTCAACCCCGTCCAACGAGATGAAAATGCGCTTTGCCCCTGGTCTAGTCGCAGCCATGCTGCTCCCCACCACTCTCCTCGGCGCTCAAGAGCTCGTTGGCCGGAATGAGAAGGTGTTCACGCTCACTGAGGCGATCGCCGACGGGGGCACCCTGCGGGTCTTCACTCCAAGTGGCAAGCTCACCGTTTTGCCGGCGAGCGGCAATCGCGTCGAGTTCAAAGGGGAGAAGGACGTCCGCAACGCGGACATCGAGGACATCGGATTTCAGGTGATCCGATCGAACAACGGACTCACGATCTGCGCGCTGTTCAGCGAAGACGACGAGTGCACCGATCGCGGCGTTCGCAGCGAGAGCAGGTCCGGCCGGTGGTGGCGCAATCGCCGCATGACGGTGGACGTGACAGTGCATGTCCCGCGCGGCGTGAAGCTGCACGCTGGGACTGGGAACGGCGAAGTGAGCGTAGACGGCGTGGGCGCTGAAGCCACCATCTCAACTGGCAACGGTCGCATGCGCATAACGAATGTCTCTGGCGAGCTCGAGGCGTCGTCTGGCAATGGAGCCATCACGATCGATCGCACGACCGGCCCCGTGAGCGTATCCAGCGGCAACGGTGACATCGACGTGCGCGCCACGCGAGGCCCGGTCACCGCGACGAGCGGTAACGGCGATATCGACGTTCAGATGGACGAGCTGCGCCTCGATGGCGACATGGAGTTCACGACGGGCAATGGTGCGATCATGATCACCGTGCCCTCCGGGTTCTCGGGTGATTTGAGCGCCGACACCGGCAATGGCCACTTCGTGACTGACTTCCCGATGACGCTGCAGGGCCGCTTCCGCGAGGGGCATGTGCGCGGCACGATCGGCGGCGGCGGTCGAAAAATCCGGCTGAGCTCGGGGAACGGTCGTATCGAGCTTCGCCGGCGCGCCTAGAGCAGACGGAAGGGGTCGCGGCGCGCCGGAACGTCTGCGGTAGAGGCGGGTACGAGCGCGCTGTGACCCTATCGGCGTGTCGAGGAGGGTGTGGCCATGCGTAATCCTGCCCGCTTGTTAGGCATCGCGGTCGCGACGCTGTTCTCCAGCGTCTCCCAAGCACAAAAGGTCGACGGAACGCTCATCGTCGGCGAAGCAGGTGTACCTGCCGCAAATGCGCGGGTGTGGCTCACCACGACCCGCGGCATCATGGTCGATACCGCACGAAGCGACGCGCAAGGCCGCTTCACCGTCAGCGCACCGAGACCCGGACGCTACGTCCTGAACGTGCGACGCCTTGGCTACTTCCCTGAGGAGACGGATCCCATCCGTCTCGCCGACGGCGAAGTTCGGCGCGACACGATCTTCGTGCTCAGCGCGCGCGTCCTCAAACCTGTCGACGTTGTCGTGCGGCGCGAGGTGAGCAACCGGTTCGGAGTCGACATCAAGTCCCTGAGCAGCTCCAACGTGATTACGCCGGAAGAGATCGACCGCGTGCGCCCTGCTGCAGCGGACCTTCGGCAGTTGATCCAATGGAATGCGCCGCCAAGCCTAACGATCATGACGCAGCGCGACGGCTCGGCGTGTTACCGCATGCGCATGCAAGGATGCGCCCTGGTCTACGTCGACGGCATGCTGTGGGGGAACGATGCCTGGATTCCCGCGACTGATATTGAGTCCATCGTGGTTATCCCCGGCCATCAGGCGTTTCTGCGCTACGGCTCGTCGAACGGCGTCATCGCCGTCTTCACGAATATCTGGTCCGGCCGCTAGCGCCGCAGCGCTTGTAAGGCGACTTTAGCGCATCCGCTCGTCGAACTGGC
>CBQVAZ010000581.1:0-2858 GCA_967720205.1 uncultured Gemmatimonadaceae bacterium
TGAGTGGTCGGGCAGGGAAGCCGGCCCTCTTCGCCGGCCGCGCCGACCGCACGCGCCTCAGCGCGGCGTTCAACGACTGGTTTGTAAAGTCGACAACGAAAGTCGGCAGCAGCACCGTGAGCTTGCTCGCCGCAGCCGCTGAGGATCGCACAGCGTTCGCCACTCGCGCCGAGAGCGACACCGCGACACCACGACCGGGACGCCACAGCTTCGACTGGAGCGGGATGACGATCGCCGCGATCTGGTCGGCGGAGCTGCAGCGCGGGACAACGCTCAAGACCAGCGTCTGGCGCGCCAATTTCGATGGCGACGCGACGTGGCTCGCTGCGGTGCCAATCCCGATGAGCAGCACCCGCAACACGACGGGCTTACAGACAACGCTCGTTAGGCAACGTTCGCATGCGGAGTTTCGCGCAGGGCTCGATGTCCTGCGCGACCGCGTCAACTATTCAGTCAGCGACTCGAGCGGCGCCGCCGCCAGGAATGCTTGGGGCCCGGCGGCTGCGTCCAGCGTCGCGCTGTTCGCGGAGTACCTCGCACGCATCGCACCGCGCCTTGACGCGCGTTCCGGCCTCCGCGCCTTCATGCTCACGTCCGGCTCGATGTACCTGGAGCCGCGAGTGAGCGCCTCGTTTCACGCCACGCCCGGCATCACGCTCTCCGGTGGATTGGCCCGCAGCTACCAGACGGTGCAGTCGTTGCGCAACGCGGAGTCGCCGGCGGCGAGCGTATTCGCGCCGGACCTCCCCGTCATGGCCCAGGGTGCCGTGCCGATCGGTCGCGCGGACGAAGGGTCGCTTTCAATGGAAGTGCGCAGCGAATGGGTGCGCCTAACGCTCGACAGCTACGTGCGCCGCCTGACGGGCCTCGTGGTCGCCCAGCCCGACGCGGGCACTCCGTTCGCCGTCGGCCAGCCTGGCTTCGGAGACGGTCGCGCGTGGGGTGTCGGTACCGGCGTGGACATGCAGGGCGAGCGCCTAACGGCTCGCCTCGGAGCTGGGCTCAGCGGCACGCGCGTGCGCATCACGCGTTCGGCCGCCGGCACAACGCTGCCCTATCAACCGGCCTTCGCGACGACGCGCTCGCTCACCGCAGCAGCGGCGTATCGCAAGAGTGAAAGCACGACGGTTCGCTCGGCGATCTTCGCGCAGTGGGGACGCCGCACGACGCTGTTCGACGGTGTGCTCGATTGGGGAGGGTGTGACGCGCTCGACGGCGGCTGCGAGATCGCTGGCTCGCCTGGACGCTCGCTCGGCGCCACTTCCGGAGTCTCGCTGCCACCGTACGTGCGCTGGGATGTTGGTGGCCGGCGATCGTGGACATTGCTGATCGCTGGTCGTGAGGTCGTCTTCGACGGGCACGCGACACTGCGGAACCTGCTCGATCGCCGGAACGTGTGGGGATACAGCGTGCACACAGCCGGCGCCGCGCCCCGCTCGCTCCCGTGGCGTCCCGTGTCCGTGTTGACGGCGGGCATCGATTTTCGCCTCTAGCGGCATTGCCAGTTCGTCACATTCGGCGCTGCTCGTCGGTTCCAAGTGCACAGATCGTGAGCCTTCGCACTCCGTTCCCATGCTCCTCACCGCGACCTTGTCACTTGTCAGGCACGCCGAGACGCGCATCGCACGTGACGCGCCGGGGGAGATGACGTTCGAAGCGGCCTTCCGGCGCGAATTCGACGAGCGCTACGCACCGCTCGCGCGCTATCTGGCGCGCCTCGTCGGCGAACCTGAGAGCGCCGCCGATCTGGCACAGGAAGCGTTCGTTAGGCTGTTCCAGCGCGGCAGCATGCCTGACGATCCGGCCGCATGGCTCGTTTCCGTCGCGCACAACCTGCTGCGAAACGAGCGACAGCAGATCGCACGGCGCCTGCGCCTGCTGCAGCAGCGCGGAGAGGAGCTTGGAACGCGTGAATCCGGGCCAGCCGCGGACGCAGCGCTCGATGCCCGCGAGCTGCGGGCCAACGTGCGCCGAGCACTGGACGCCCTTCCCGAACGGGAGCGTCAGATGCTGTTGCTGCGCTACGAAGGCTTCTCCTACCGCGAGATCGCTCGCGCGCTTGCGATCAACGAGGCGAGCGTGGGAACGCTCCTGGCACGCGCCAAGACGGCGTTTCGTGACGCGTTAGGCGGCGCCGCCAGAGCGGAGGTATCCGGTGCATAACGCCGACGAACCGCTGGATCGCGATCTCAGCATCGCACTCGAGGCGTTGGACGCCCCGGTTCGCGACGTCAGCGTCGACGCGATCATTCGTGAGGCGCGCTCGCGCACACGACAGCGACAGCTGCGTCTCGCCGCCGCCGCCGTCGTGATGCTCACCGCCGTCGGTGTTGCGGCGCTGCCGGGATCGCCCGTGCGTCGCTGGCTGACAGCGGCTGCCCGCAGCATCACATCGCAGGGGCACGAGCAACCGGTCCCTCCGCGCGATTCAGTTCCGAACCCAGCGCAGGCCGAGATGCGTGGCGTCAGCACGGCGATCGGAACGTCCACCCAGATCTCCTTCAGTGATTTGCAGCAGTCGGGTGACATCATCCTGCGGCTTATCCCCGAGTCCGAGCTGCGGATCCGGTCGCCTGAGTTTCCGAGCAGCTATTCTCTCCGCGCCGGCAACATCAGCGTGCGAAATCCAGGGAGCCGGGCGAGTTATGACGTCGAGGCGTCCGAGCGAGCTGAGATCCAGGTGATCGTCGCCGGTCGCGTGATCTTTCTGCGACAGAATGGCGTTGTCGTCCGAGGGCCCCAGCCGAGGAGCGACGGATCGTTCGTCCTAAGCCTGCGGGAAGGCGAAAACCGATAGCGCTTACGCCCGGTCGCGCGTAATTGGCCTGTCTCCAGGTGGCGCGCCGAGTCGCGCGCTG
>CBQVAZ010000582.1:0-2858 GCA_967720205.1 uncultured Gemmatimonadaceae bacterium
GCGAGCGCCGTCGGACCCGGATTCGTTGCCGACGTGCCGCGTGCAGCGGAGCGCGATCTTGGATCGAACAGCCCTGCCTCGTCAGTCACGTCGACGAATTGCACGGAGTCCGTCGTTGCCTTGTCGCGCACGCCGCGCAGCGTGATCAAATGCGTCGCGGCAAATGTCAGCACCGGTCGTCCCACGAGCGGTGCCTCGGCCCACTTTACCTCATCGAGCGACGCCTGATACGGAACCGCGCCCTTCATGAGGCTCAGGAATCGATTGAGTGGCGCCTTCGCTTCGGCAAGTTTGCCGTCTTGCAAGAGCCTGATGGCGCTCGTTAGGTGTGGTTTTGCTTCCTGCGGCGGCTCGGGTGGTATTCGACGCAATTCCTCGAGCTGCTGCAGCGCGCTGTCGCCCTGGTTGCGACGCGCGAGGACGTCGATCAACTGCGTTCGGACCGCCACGTTCGCCGGTGCCGCGGACAGCGTCTGCGTGAGTCGCTCCTCATAGCGGCGAAGAGCTGCCGTGTCTGACTCCTGCGATTCGAGCTCAGCCAAGGCATACAACACCCGAGCGCTGACCGTGGAGTCGCGAATATCTTCGAGAGCTCTCCGCGCCTCGTCAGTGCGACCGGTGAGGGAGTACAACTTGGCCAGCAGCAGCGCGACTTCCGGGTCCTTCGGGTCGAGCTCGCGGGCGCGACGCAGCTGAGCCTCAGCTTCGCGGTATCGGCTCGCCTGCAGATACGTGAGACCGAGGTTGGCGTAGCCGAGCCGGTCGTCGGGAACGAGTGCGATCAGCTTCTTGAACTGTTCCTCGGCCTCGGCCAGCTGCCCACGACGGAGATATGAGAGGGCGAGCGTGCGCGTTGCGAAGACTTCACCGACATCCGCTTGTTTGGTCTGGCAACTGCTCACTAGAACAGTCAATACCGCGGCGATAAACAGCCGCAAAGGGAACGGAGACTGCAAGCGCATCAACGGGTCAATTTGGTTAGCGAATCAGTGGCCGGCATCGAGCCGCGTCGCGACATTCTACCCGGTGTTTCACGTGATTAACAGCAGAATCGCGAGCCCTGTCTGGAGGCGAGCCCTCTTCCGCGCGTTAGGGAAGAGCGTGGCCGGCATTTGCGTAATCTCGAGCGCTCTGGTCGCGCAGAGGTCGGCGCCTACCGCGATTCCATTGCCGGAGCACCCGCGTCCGGATTTCGAGCGCGCCGAATGGCTCAATCTGAATGGCAGCTGGCGTTTTGCGTTCGACGCACCTAACGAGGGAGAGCGTGCGGGTTGGGCCAACGGCACTCTGCCCGGCTCGCTGCAGATCCTCGTGCCTTTCCCGTGGGGATCGCGCATGTCCGGCGTTCCTGACAGCGCCGACATCGGCTGGTATTCCCGCGCAATCACGATCCCGACGTCGTGGCGTGGCAAGCGGGTTTTCATCGTCTTTGGCGCGTCCGATTGGCGCACGACCGCGTGGCTCGACGGACGCAAGCTTGGCGAACATCAGGGCGGGTACACGCCGTTCGCGTTCGAGCTCACGGGCAATGCGCGGCTTGGAGAGCCACAACGCGTCGTCGTTCGCGTCGACGACACGGCGCAGCAGTTCAAACTCGAGGGGAAGCAGGGGTACGGAAAGGCACGCGGGATGTGGCAGACCGTCTACCTCGAGGCGCGCGGAACGCATCCACTCGAGTCAGCTCATTTCACGCCGCGGCAGGACTTGAGCGGCGTCGCTGTCGACGTGCGTCTGCGCGAGGCAGCGCCGCGCGACCTCACGCTGCGCCTAACGTTCAGCAATCGCGCTGGTCAGCCGGACGTGACGCAGCGCATCGCCCTCGGCGCAACGACGGTGCGCATCGACGTGCCCGTGCCTAACGCGCGCCGCTGGTCGCTCGATGATCCCTTCGTTCACGAAGTCACCGCCAGCGTTGCGGGTGACGGTATCGTGGAGGACCGCGTGAAGACGTACTTCGGCATGCGCACGATCTCCGTCGTGGATCTGCCGGGTACGGACCACCCGTACGTCGCGATCAACGGTACGCCCGTGTACCTGCAGCTCGCGCTGGATCAGGCGTATCACCCTGACGGGTTCTACACATTTCCGACGGATAGCGTGCTGCGCGAGGAGATCCTGCGCGCCCGCCAGATCGGCCTCAATGGACTTCGCGAGCACATCAAGATCGAATCGCCGCGCAAACTGTACTGGGCGGATAAACTCGGCGTGCTCATCATGGCCGACGTGCCTAACTGGTGGGGGCCACCTGATTCTGCGGCGTTTCGGGAGCATGAGTTCGCGCTGCGAGGGATGATCGATCGCGACTACAACCATCCGGCGGTGTTCTCGTGGGTCCTGTTCAACGAGACGTGGGGCCTTCACACGAAGACGGGCGACCAGGAGCGCTATTTACCCGAGACGCAGCGCAAGGTCGTCAGCGTCTATCGCCTAACGAAATCGCTGGACCCCACGCGCCTCGTCGAAGACAACTCGCCGTGCTGCCGCCGAGGCCATACCGAGACCGACATCAACTCGTGGCACGAGTATCTCCCGGGCTGGCGATGGGAAGCACACGTGAGACGTCTAAGTGACAGTGCGTTCGCGGGGTCGCCATGGAACTTTGAGCCCGGTTTTCGGCAGGGCCGACAGCCGCTACTGAATTCTGAGTTTGGGAACGTTTGGGGTTATGAAGGTAGCACGGGCGACGTCGACTGGAGCTGGGACTATCATCGCGCCGTCGATGCGTTCCGACGGCATCCAAAGCTCGCGGGCTGGCTGTACACGGAGCACCACGACGTCATCAACGAATGGAACGGCTACTGGCGCTTCGACAGAACGTGGAAAGAGACAGGCCTGGGGTCACTTGTCGATGGGATGAC
>CBQVAZ010000583.1:0-2854 GCA_967720205.1 uncultured Gemmatimonadaceae bacterium
ACCCCTGACCTCGTGAATGCCATTCACGCGCTCTCCCAACTGAGCTACGCCCCCCGACATGATTTTTCCCCTCGGCGGACTCGTGCTAAACCCGGTTCGAAGGGAACCAAGTACTCTAGTCGGGCCTATCACAAGCGTCAAGCAAAACACTAGCGAAGCTGTTTCTGGGCCGTATCTTATGCGCCGCCAAAACAATCCGATGTGACCAATTGCTGGCGCGGGAACGCTTGCCGGCAAACAGCGGTTTGATCGCTAGGCACGTTGGACCGCCAAACAACCATAAAGCTGTATCTGAGGACTCTACTCAATGCCTGAAGTCAAGCGCCGCCGTCGCCGGGCGACCGTCCCGCAAGGGATCGCGCCCAGCGAACCGGAGCGCGATATCCTGGACCAGTACCTATACGAAGTCTCGACATATCCGCTCCTCAAAGCACACGAGGAGATCGAGCTGGCGCGTAAAATCCGCGCCGGTGACCAGGACTGCCTCCAGGAGCTCGTGAAGCGCAACCTGCGCTTCGTGATCTCGGTCGCCAAGAAATACCAGAACCGAGGCCTTCCTCTCATCGACTTGATCGGCGAGGGGAACGTCGGGCTGCTCACTGCCGCGCGCAAATTCGATCCGGATCAAGGCGTCAAATTCATTTCCTACGCCGTGTGGTGGATTCGTCAGGCAATCCTGTCGTCACTCGCTAGGCAGGGTCGCACCGTGCGCGTGCCGCTCAACCGAACGGCCGACCTCTCGCGCATCATCAAGGCGTCGGAAATCCTGCGCCAGAAGTTGCGCCGCGAACCGAGCCCCGAAGAGCTGGCGCACCTAACGGGTCTTTCCGTCGATGTCGTGCAATCGCTGGCCGCACTCAATACGGGTGACGTTAGGCTCGATGCGCCGATGGATCCCGAAGGCGACCGCGCGCTCATCGAGCGCTTCGTCTCCGATGAAATGCCGGACACCGAGGAAGAGGCGATGAACCGCTTCCTCACCGACGAGATCGAGCTCGCGCTCAGCACGCTGCCACCGCGCGACGCGAAAGTGCTGCGACTCTACTTCGGACTCGAAGGCGGTCGCGAGCACACACTCGAAGAAATCGGCACAATGCTCGGCGTCACGCGCGAGCGTGTGCGTCAGCTACGTGATCGTGCGCTCAAGCGCTTGCGCGAGGGTGATGTTGGTCGCGCGTTGTCGAGCTTCGCTGCGTAAAGAAGGTCAGAGTTCTGAGGTCAGAGGCCAGAGAAGGGCGACAAAAGTCGCCCTTCTTTCTTTTATGCCCTCTTCCACGGATCACAAACCTGCGGTTCCTTTCTTGCTCTGACCTCAGACCTCTGACCTCAGACCTCGCCCTAGTTGATCCAACTCAAAGACGTCCACAAATCGTTCGGTCGCAAGAAAGTCCTACAGGGCTTTACGCTCGACATCGCAGAAGGCGAAACCACGGTGATCATAGGCTATTCCGGTAGCGGAAAGTCGGTTGCCATCAAGCACATCGTGGGACTTCTCACGCCGGACCGCGGAACCGTCTTTGTCGACGGGGCCGAAGTCCCCGTCCTCAAGCGCGACGAGCTGTATGAGCTGCGCGCGCACATCGGCTACGTCTTCCAGTTCGCCGCGCTCTTCGATTCGCTGACGATCGGTGAGAACGTCGCCATGGCGCTCAGGCGCCACGCCCACGTCGCGGAGAAGGAGATCCGCGATCGCGTGCACGAAGTGCTGGACCTGGTGGACCTGCCTAACGTGACGGAGCGATACCCGGGTGAGTTGTCCGGCGGCATGCGCAAGCGCGTCGGCATCGCGCGCGCGATCGCCGCGCGCCCCAAGTACGTGCTCTACGACGAACCGACGACCGGTCTCGACCCCGTGACAAGCGCCGTCATCGACGAAATGATCATTCGCATGCGCGAACGCCTGGGCGTCACGTCGGTCGTCATCACGCACGACATGCGCAGCGCGTATCACGTTGGCAATCGCATCGCGATGCTCTATAACGGCCAGGTGCGCCAGGTCGGGAGCGTCGAAGAGATTCAGAAAACGCGCGATCCGGTCGTGCGCCAGTTCGTGGAAGGGAAGGCGAATCTCGATGCCCTCGAGGACATGTGACGCGCCGCGGCCGCGCGCGCTCCGAAGTGTCCGCCGGCGGTGTCGTCGTTAGGCAGACGCCTGCCGTGGATGAGCCGCTCGTGCTCCTCATCCGCGACAGCTACGGCAAGTGGGGATTCCCCAAAGGACACGTCGAAGGTGGCGAGGGGCCGGATGTGGCCGCCGTGCGCGAAACCGCAGAAGAGACGGGACTCACCGATCTCCGACTCATCGGTCCGATCGACACGATCAAGTGGCGCTTCCAGTGGCGCGGAAGTCTCGTATACAAGACGTGCCACTTCTTCCTCATGGAATCGGCGACCGAAGAGACCTCGCCACAGCTCGCCGAAGGGATCACCGCCTGCCGCTGGGAAACGTTCGATCGCGCGCATGAGCTTATCCCCTATGCAAATGCGCGTGAGGTGCTGCGGCTCGCTCGAGAGCGCGTCGCGTCGGCGCCGCCGCCGGCGCTTCCTCCTGGTTAGTCCAAGGCCACGCCGAGATGACCGTCGCCCCCACGAATCAGGTCAGCGCACCACCATTCGGACCGATACCGGTTTCGATCGCGGCGTACGTTCCGCGCGACCGCGCCCGTGGCTTGGTGCGCTCGGCATTTCCGCGGCGACGTTCGCGCCTCGCCTTGACGCGCACGGCCGCCGAGTTCGCGCGCCTGTTTCAAACGACGCTGATCGACGCGGCGATTCTGGATGTGGGAGCGCCTAACGAGGATCTCTGGCGCGCGGCGGAGCTCGCGCGCGACTTTCCATCGATTCCGTTCTTCGC
>CBQVAZ010000584.1:0-2844 GCA_967720205.1 uncultured Gemmatimonadaceae bacterium
GCCAGAGGTCAGAGGCATAAGCCGCCGAGGTTCCTCTCTGACCTTTGACCTCTGACCTCTGACCTAGTTCTCAGTGCTTATGCCCCATCGTCGCTTCCATCCGTTCAGCGGCGGCACGCGGCATGTCCGAGAGATGCTCGCGCACGATCACCCAATCGCCATCGACGCGCTTCCATAGCGACGTCCACGCCCCGCCAATGACGTGCGGCGCACCTTCTTCTGTATGGTGCGGGATCACGTAGGTAGTCGTCAGCACGGCCGCATCGCGCGAGAGGACGTCGACGAGCATGGGGCCCCACGCCCAGCGCGGCTCCTTCATGAGCGATCCGACCGACTCCCAGAACGATCGGATGCCTGCCTCCAGCGTGTCCCGCGAGGCCGTGACGCGACCTCCAGTCGCGGAGATCACTTGCGCGCTGCTGCTCTTCGGGTAGACGCTCATGAAGCTTTTTACAACGTCAGAGCTGCCGAGGTTATAGGCACTGACGAGACGTTGCTTGATCGTGTCGGCGATGGCCGCGCGTTCTTGCTCCGTTAGGTCGGAGGCAGACGGCGGGCGCGATGTGGGAGAGCAGGCCACGCTCGCAGCGAGCCAAAGGACGGCCAGTGTCATCGGCCGGTGACATATGCTTGTCATAGCGAAGGGACGAAATCCATTATGTTTGGCGTGCGTAAGGCACAAATACATGGCGTAGTGTATGCAACGTGCAAAGCTCGGCAGATTACACGCCGCCGCGATAATCGTGGCAACGGCTGTGAGCCTCCGGAGGTCGTAACGGTGCCATCGCTCCATAAACCAGCGCTCATTTACGGTTTCGCGTTCTTGTTGGCCTCCTGCGCCGACCCGCGCGAGACGCCTAGCGATGAGCTCCTGCGCGACTTGAGCGCCGCGCAGTCGTCCAGCATCGAGCTCGCGGCCCGCATACAAGATTATCAGCCGACGCGCTTCGTCTCGTCGGAAGAGCAGCTGCCCGCCCCAGCGCCCACTCGCGCCCGAGCGCCGCGTCGCGTTTACAGCCCGCCGGCGGTGGCTAACGTGCCGTCCGTCCAGGAGACGACGCCCACGCCCGAGCCTGCGGCGGAGATCGTTCAGACGCCCGTTCCGGCACCCGATACGCCCCGAGATGTGGCTGCCGTTCCCAGCGTCGTGCCGCGTCCTGCTGCGACGCCTGCGACAGCGGCGCCGACTGGCGAGGCTGACGGCCGTTCGGAAGGTCCGAGCCGCGGTGAGGTTCTCGGCACAATCATCGGCGAAGCGATCGGCGTCGTGATTCGCGGCGGTCCGGTTGGTCAGGATCACTGCGTTCCGCGTCGCGGACGCCGACCTGGTGGGATCATGCTCCCGCTGGAGATGACGCTTCCGCGCATCCGCCGTTAGGCACGAGCTCTCGCCGAAAAAAAAGGGGCGCGACGACATCGTCGCGCCCCTTTCACGTTAGGTCCACCGGCTATGCGGGTGGTATGATCAGTTTCACGTTGTCGCCTGGGAACACGGTGATCGACTGCGAGATTGGTGTTCTCTGCGAACCGATTGGGTCGGCGAGGAATCGCAGCTCGGTTCCACCAAAAACATAGGTCGCCGGAATACGCATCGTCGTCGACGAGTTTCCAGTAGCGGTACCCAGCCGAATGCGCGCGCCTCCGCTGGTGATCAAATAGATGTTGTTGTCGAGAAAGCTCTGATTATCGACCTGAAGCATCGTCGGCGGGTCGCTAGCTCGCGGCCCCTGACGCGCAGCTCCACACGCACTCATCGAAACGCTACCGGCCACCACTGCGACCGTGAGCAGCATTCGCAATGTCTTACTCATTTCATCCTCCCCCAAGTGAATTGCTGAGCCTAGCTATTGTACTTCGCCCGTAGATTTACGATCCACAAGCAAAGAGGTTCGGGCTCAACACTTACTAGAATTCAATTAGTGCGCCACGCATCTTCCGCGCGGCTCGCTATGACACACGCCCACTGACGACCTCGCTCTCACGTTACGACCAACATGCTACCGTTGAAAGATGCTCCCGATCACCACGACGCTGAGCTAATCCTCAAGCTCTATGAACTTCGACGCGAAGCAACGCTTCGCCAGTCGCGCAAGGAGATAAACCAAAAGTTCAAGCCCACCTCATTCGAGGACTGGTTTGCGGTGGTCAAAGAGGACCATCCGCTTAACGAGGCGTATCGTCAGGTTTCCAGTTATTGGGAAATGACCTACGCGATGGCCAAACACGGGATCTTAGATGGTGAATTCATGCTCGAGAGCTGTGGTGAGGGGCTGAGTCTGTTCGCGAGGGTGCGTCCTTATCTGGACCAATTCCGCAAAGAAGTGAATCCGATCGCGTTTCAAAATGCCGAGTGGATCGCAACACATACCAAGCGCGGTGAGTTCCTCACCGAACGCTTCGCCAAGCGATACGCCTCAACGCTAGCTGCGCGGTAGTTCTCGTTATGCGTAACGGCAAGAAGGCGGCCGAATCTCGCCCGCCGTTCGAGATTCGACGCTCCAAGATCCAGGGTCGCGGTGCCTTCGCGACTCGCGCGATCAAGAAAGGTGAGCGCATCATCGAATACACGGGTGAACGGATCTCATGGCAGGAAGCAGACCGTCGCTACGACGACGCGCACATGCAGCGTCATCACACCTTTCTGTTCTCACTCACGCAGCATACGGTCGTAGATGCGGCGGTGAGTGGTAACGACGCGCGGCTCATCAATCACTCGTGCGAGCCTAACTGCGAGGCGGTCATCGTGCAGGGTCACATCTTCATTGACGCGATGCGAGACATCGCCGAGGGTGAAGAGCTGACGTACGATTACGCATACGAGCGCGACGCCGATGCGAGTGACGA
>CBQVAZ010000585.1:0-2841 GCA_967720205.1 uncultured Gemmatimonadaceae bacterium
AACTTGCGGGTATGACGGCTAAGATCTTTGGTTGCAGTCGAATCAACTCTATTCCGCGCGGAGAAGACGGTGGCGACCACTGTAGCGACGACAAACCAGGCTGACATCGCGCTGGTGCACTCCGTGATGCGGCAGGTCGGGAAGCGCGTCGTGGGCCAGGAGTACATGGTCGAGCGCCTTCTCGTGAGCTTGTTGACGGGCGGCCACGTACTCCTCGAGGGCGTTCCGGGATTGGCGAAGACGCTGACGGTTCGCACGCTCGCCGAGACGATCGATACGACTTTCCAGCGCATCCAGTTCACACCCGATCTGCTGCCGGCCGATGTGCTGGGCACGCAGATCTTCGAGCAGCACACGGCGCAGTTCACCGTGAAGAAGGGACCGATCTTCGCCAATATCGTCCTCGCCGACGAGATCAACCGCGCGCCGGCCAAAGTGCAAGCCGCGCTGCTAGAGGCCATGCAGGAAAAGCAAGTCACGTTAGGCGGACATACGTTCAAGTTGGAAGAACCGTTCCTCGTGCTGGCCACGCAGAACCCGATCGAGCAGGAAGGCACGTATCCGTTGCCGGAAGCGCAGGTCGACCGCTTCATGCTCAAGCTGCACGTGGACTATCCGTCGCGTGACGAAGAGAAGGAAATCATGCGTCGCATGGCGAGCGGGATTCCGATTGCTGTCGAGGCGGTGGCGTCGCCAAGCGCGATTCTCGACGCTCGCCGGCGCATCGCCGAGCTGTACATGGACGAGCGCGTCGTCGACTACATCGTCGACATCGTCACGGCGACTCGGCGCCCGGCCGAAGCCAAGCTCAAGGACCTAACGCCGCTCATCGAATTCGGTGCGTCGCCGCGCGCGACAATCGCGCTGGCGCAGAGCGCGCGCGCGCACGCGTTCCTGCGCGGCCGAACGTACGTGACGCCTGACGACGTCAAGGCGATGGCGCCCGACGTGCTGCGGCATCGCGTCCTAACGACGTATGAAGCTGAAGCAGAAGAAGTGACGTCGGATGATATCGTGAAACGAATCCTCGGTGCTATCGAAAGCCCGTGATGATAGGCCAGAGGACTGAGGTCAGAGGTCAGAGGTCGGAAAGACCCTTTGAGTCCTCCGTCGACGCCCGCCAGCGTCGCACGTTAGGCGTTCCTCCCGAAGTATTGCGGCAAGTCCGCTTGCTCGAGCTTCGCACGCGCGGACTTGTGAACTCGGTCTTCGCCGGCGAGTACCGCTCCGTGTTCAAGGGGCAAGGGATGGAGTTCGCCGAGGTGCGCGAGTATCAACCAGGCGACGAGGTGCGCAGTATCGATTGGAACGTTTCGGCGCGCACCGGGCGCATGTATGTGAAACGCTACGTGGAGGAACGCGAGCTGACCGTCATGGTCGCCGTCGATTGTTCCGGCTCCGAGTATTTCGGAACAGCGCGCCGCTTCAAGCAGGAGCTGGCAGCGGAAGTCGCCGCGCTTCTCACGATGTCAGCGGTGCGCAACAACGATCGCATCGGCGTGCTGTTGTTCAGCGATCGCGTGGAGCACGTGGTGCCACCGCGCAAGGGACGCCGGCATGCGCTGCGCGTGATCAGGGACGTTCTGGTGCACGAGCCAGAAGGCCGCGGCACTGACATCGCGGGCGCGCTGGAATATCTGCGCGGCATGCTCACCTCGCAGCACGCGATCGTCTTTTTGCTGTCGGATCTCATGGAGGAAGGGCTCGAGCGCGCGCTCAAGCTCCTGTCGCAGCGACACGACCTTGTCTGCGCGACGATCGAAGATCCACGTGAGGCGGAGTTGCCTAACGTGGGCCTCGCGCGCTTTGTCGATCCTGAAACCGGTGCGACTGTCGAGCTGGACACCGGTGACTCACGTGTGCGTGCGGGCTTCAAGGAAGCCGCCAACGCGCAACGTCTCATGCGTCGCAAGATGCTGCGCCGTCTCGCCATCGACGAGATTCCGCTCAAGACGAACGCGCCGTACATCGATGCGCTGCTGCGATTTTTCCGCGCGCGCGAACGTCGGCGAGGGAGAGCCAGGCGGCGATGATCAGCACGCTGCTGACGCTCACGCTGCTGGCCGTGCAAAGCACGCAGGACATGCGCGTGCAGCGCGCCATCGTCGTGCAGCCGGAAACGGTCACGGTTGGCGATCCGTTCCGCGTAATAGTGCGCGTGAAGGCTCCGCGCGGCGCAGATATTGGCTTTCCTGACGCGCCGGATTCGGCGGGCAAGGTCGAGGCGATCGATCCTGTACAGATCACGACAGCGAACGACTCCGCGTCCACAGACCAGACGGCGGTATATCGCGTCGCCGCGTGGGACGTCGGCCGTATCCCCATCAGGCTAGGCATCATCCGCGTCGCCATGGGTCGAGACGTCATAGAAGTCCCGTTAGGCGAGGCGTCCATTTTTGTCGCGAGCGTGCTGCCCGCAGATACCACGCTGCACGTTCCCAAGCCGGCCCGCGACGTCATGGCGGTGCCGTCTCCGTGGTGGTTGTGGCTGCTCGTGGCTTTAGCGATAGCCACGATCGCGGCGCTCGTGTGGTGGTGGTTGCGCCGGCGTCAGCGCCTCAAGCTGGTAACGCCGATCGATCCTTACGAGGAAGCGCTGGCGGGATTCGCGCGGGTGCAAGGCCTTGGGCTCGTCGAAGCCGGAGAGCGCGGCCGCTATGTCGCGCTCATGGTTGAAATACTGCGCGAGTACCTCGCACGCATCGACGAGCGCGCGGACTTGGCGCTGACGACGTCCGAGTTGCTGTCGGCGATCCAGGATAACACGCTCATTCCGGCCAATCGTCTCGCCGCGCTCCTCGTCGAGGCGGACCTCATCAAGTTCGCGCGACGACCGGTCAC
>CBQVAZ010000586.1:0-2841 GCA_967720205.1 uncultured Gemmatimonadaceae bacterium
TTGGCTGAGGTCTGACTCCTTATCCTGGACGATTGCGTGTGTGCGGACGATCGGATTCCGCCCTACCGCTCGCGCGGAGATCACTAGCGTGTCGCTGACAACGTCGTTGCTATCCGGCGCCGCGAAAGTCACTGTGATCGCATCGTTAGGGTCGAGCACTGTAATCGTCACCCGGCCTTTTACATTTTCACTCATCGCTTCGATCACCGCGGAACCGGCGCCAACACCAGTCACTCGCCCGCTCGCCGAAACGGTCGCTACAGTCGGCGCGCTCGACGTCCATGTCACCGGGCGATCCGTCGCAACGTTCTTGATGGCGTCTTCCAGAATCGTCGCGAGCTGCAAGCTCTCGCCAATCGTTAGGCTCGCTGCTGCAGGGATCAGCGTCACGGTGGCGACGTCGCCCGGCGGACCGCTCACGCGCACATCGGCCGACGCGTACGACCCTTCGCTGATCGCGTGCACGCTTGTAATTCCTGGCGACAGTGCCGTCACGACACCGCTCGTAGAGACGGCGACCACCGACGTGTCCGAACTGAGCCAGGCAATGCTGCGTCCCTGCAGTTCGCGGCCGGTGGCATCGAGCGGCACCGCAACTAACTGACGCGTCTCGCCCGGCGGCAGCACGATGCTCACGGGACTGAGCGACACGAGCGCGACTGGAATCGGAACTACCCGCATCAGGATTTCGCTCGAGCGGCCGCCGATAGTCGCAGCAATCGTCGTTTGGCCTACTCCAACGGCTCTGACGATGCCGCGCTGCGTCACGCTCGCCACCGATGGCGTCGAAGACGTCCAGACCGCGTCCCACACTTCAGCTGCTACGGTGGCGCCACTGCCATCTTTCGCGGCCAGCTTGGCCTGGAGGACCTCGCCGATGTGCATGCTGTCGGTCGGCAGGATCAAACTCAGCTGCGCGATCGGGCCTGGCCCAGTCGCCTCACCGCCGCCGCCGCACGCGATCGCGACGGCGAGCAGCCAGCCAATCCGGACAAGAACACGCTTTTGAGGCTTCTTCTTACGCATGCTTCCTTTGACGACTCCACTGAAATCGTACGCCCAGGCTCGGCGACGCACCACCCGTGCACCCTCTACGCGGGCTGGAGACACCGCGCTGCCCTAACGGTCACCCTGTGCATTGGACAGCCTCCGTTCCACACGCTCGATCGGGGGCCAAAGACCGGTCACGTCCATCCGCATGTGTGGCACAATCCCTCGGCCGCGCATGCCGTTTTTCGGCAGGTGCGGGCTGGCCGTGATCGTCGGGTAGCCGAGTAGCCATCGCGACTCGTCAGGCAGAATGCGCACCACGTTCACGCTCTGATAGTCGAGCGCTCCTGCGGTCGGCTCGCCGAATACTGTCGCCCGCGTGCTCTCCAGTGCTCTGAGGACGAGTACCTCGGCGGCGCTTACGGTCCCGTGATCGACAAGCACGCCCACCGGAGCGTCGTTCACAACGAGCGTATCGCGCGCGGGAGAATCGTCTTGCGGAAAAAAGGAGAGCTTGCCGGGGGCGGCTTCCAGCCGCCGTACAAGCTCACGAACGAAGGTGCTTGTATCCGAGCCAAAGGCGCGCTTCGCATAGGCGATTTGATCCGGGCTTGAAAGCATAACGGCAGAGTCACTCTCGTACGGATGCTTGCGCCGACTGTAGCTGCGGACGAAGGGAAGCAATGCGTTGGTGATCCACGATGAACCACCCTCGTTGCCCCGCAGATCGATGATCAGGCGCTCGGCGCTCCGGAGCACAGCTGCGTTTTCTTTGACGAGACTATCGACAACGCCCGCGTACGTGGGATCGTGGCTCACCATTGACGCAATTACTGTTTTGCCGCGGACGATGAGTGTGGGCCGATGCGGATCGTGCGCATCGACGAGTCCCGCGACTTGTGGCGCAGGAAACTCTCGCGCCCAAATGCCTGGCGAGAGACGAAGGATCACGTCTTTGTGCACGACGCCAGTGAGATGCCTAACGGCGAAGTTGCGCGCGGTCAGGTCGACGCTGTACGTCCGGCCCGCCCGCACGATCGAAGCTCGTACGCTGCCCACTGGCCACGACGCCGTGTCGCTCGTGAGCACAACAGCCATGAAGCGTCCGCGAACCTCCGAGTCTGGCAGTATTGCCACACGCAATCCAGCTCCGTCGTACCAGATTCCCTCGATCCGATCGAGGGATCGCGCGCGCTGTGTGAAGTACTCGCGCGCTTTGCTCTCGGTGATTGCGGTCCTGCGGACCTGCCGCGCACGATGCGCAGACTCAGCGCTGTCCAGTCGGATGCTCTGGAAGACGAACAGGTGCGGATCGTCAAACCAGCCTGTGAAGCTGTCCAGCAGGTTATAGCACGCATCTCCTGATGCGCTTCGAGAATCTGACGTTAGGCGACTAAACATGACGTCATAAGCGCCGCGGCGTGCATCACGCACTTCGAGCTGGAAGCCGGCGTAGTTCTCCTCGACCTTCGCCCTGAGCCCAGCGAGCAATGCCGCGCACCTCTCTCCACTGGGCTGCTGCAGCACAGCGGACGCAGTGAGCAACCACGACGCTAGCAGCACGGCAAGCCTAACGAATAGCGAGCGGCCGAGAGGTGCCAGGACTGCTCCCTTTCAGCACCACGATCGCGTCGTACGCCTGAAGAAAGCGATCCTGCACCGGCGTGAGCGACTGTGTGCGACGCTTGAGATAGTCCACTCGCACGGCGCGCATGTCGAAGAGCGACCAGCCGCTATCCGCAACGGCCGGGCGGAGCCAGGCGACATTATCGTCTGCGATCTCTGCATCGCCCAGCGCGTCGTACTGCAGGCTCATGATGTTCATGCGTGTCGACTTGGATCCTGGTCCTC
>CBQVAZ010000587.1:0-2840 GCA_967720205.1 uncultured Gemmatimonadaceae bacterium
TGTCGACGAAGGCATCGACGTGGTGCAGGACCGCTGTCTACTCGTCGAGCTCCGCCGAATTGGCCGTTAGGCGAGCTGCTCCAACAGCAACTGCATCACCGCGGACGAACGCGGACACCAAACGGACGAACGCGGAGAACTGCAAAGCAAGCGCTTGGCTCTTTGTTCAAGAAAGCAGTTAACGCTCTGTTTGTTCTTGTCCGGCTTCGTCCGCGTTAGTCCGCGGTGAAAGCTTTTTCGATCTGCGCTACTTGAGAGTGATGGTTCCGAGCACTCCGACATCGGCATCGAGCACCACGCGAGACGTCGCACTAGCCGCCGCCAGCGGCACCTCCACAACTGAATGCGGCTCGGCTGGAATCGTCACGTAGTCACGCCTAACGGCGCCCGCCGAGTCCACCAGGTCCACCGCCATGCGAACACGATAAGGCGCAAACCGCGCGCGTTGATCGATGTCGAGAACCACGCGCTGCTTGGCCGCATCGTAGCGCCATCCGATCGTCAACTCGGCGAAGCCCGCTCTCCAAAACCACTGGTCGAAGAACCAGCCCAGCGACTGCCCGGACGCGCTCTCGAACTCGCGCATGAGATCCTGTGTCAGCGCGTTCTTGTGACGGTACTTCGCGTAGTACGCGCGAATGCCCCGGAAGAACGCCGAGTCGCCGATCTCGCGCCTGAGCATGTGCAGTGTGAAGCCTGCCTTGGGATACACGTTCGAGTTGAGCACCTTGGCCACGTCGCTCAGCGTCGTGTCGACCACGGCCTTCTCCGCCGCGATGGCGCCTCCGATCGCGCTGCTGCGCATCTTCGTTAGGTCCGCGTGGAAGGCGCTGTCGCCGTACGCGTGCTCGGTCCACAGCGCCGAGAAATACGTCGCGAAGCCTTCGGACAGCCACACGTGCGGCCATTCGCTCTCCGTGACGGCGTCGCCGAACCATTGGTGCGCCGTTTCGTGCGCGATGAGCCCTTCGCTCATCGTGCGGCGCTTGAAGAGGTTGTCGGCGTAGAAGATCGCGCTGGCGTTCTCCATCCCGCCGTAGCGCGTCGCGCTCTGCACGTGCGCGAGCTTCTCATATGGGAATGGGCCAACGAGCTTGGAGAAGTAGTCGACGATCGCGCCTGCCTTGGCGAACGGTCCAGGCAAGTAGTCGCGCACTTCGGGCGACGCCCACACCGACTGCCTAACGCAGCGGGTCTTTTCCGCGAGTCCACACGCCGATTCTCCGAGATCGACGGTCGCGAATGGTGCGACGCCGATGACCATGAGGTACGGGGTGATCGGCTGTGACGTGCGCCAGCGTGTGACTGTGTGCCCTGCACCATCGCTCTTCTGACCATCCAGCTCGCCGTTCGCTATCACCTGGCGATCAGCCGGGGCGCGCACAGTCCAGCTGACGCTCGCTTTATCAGACGGATGATCGATCACCGGAAGCCAGAAGCGCGCGCGATTCGGAAAGTTGTCGCCGAACGCCTGCCAGCGGCCTTGGGCGTCGTTCGAGAAAATGAGCCCGTCTTTGGGCTCACCGGAGTAACGCACCGTAACGTTCAGCGAATCGCCACCCTTCGGCAGCGTTAGGCGCAGCGTCGAGTCGCTCTGCGAGAATTGCGTGGCCGTTCCGTTCACCAACACTGAATCGACCTTCATCCCTACGAGATCGAGCATGAGCGCGTCCGGCGCGCCCTTGCGCTTGAGCGCGATCACAGCGCGACCTTCGATCCAGCGCCCGCGATCGGGGAGATTGAGATCGAATGCGTAGTGGAGGACGTCGATGCCTGGGCGCGAGCCGCCGGTCTTGCTCTGCGCTGCCGCAGCCGCGGTGAATACCAGGCCGCACAGGATCGCAGGACCCAAATGACGAAGTCTCACGTGTATCGTCGCCTCAAGGAACGTTGAAAATACTTTAGCCGCGGATGACGCTGAAACGCGCCGAAAAGCAATGCAGTTGAAGTTTCCGCGTGTATCCGCGAAAACCAGCGGCCAATTTGCTTTTATAAGGTGTTAGGTGCGAACCAGATTGCGCCCTTCGGCCTTCGCTCGGTAGAGCGCCTGATCGGCCTTGGCCAGAAGATCTTCCACCGTTTGTAGCCCCGGCGACGGGAAGGTCGCAACCCCTATGCTCGTCGTGATCCGTAGAGCCCCGCCTTCCGGCGACTGCACGAACGGGTGCGCTTCGACAAGCTCCCGGATGCGTTCCGCGAACGAGGCGGCGCCGACGGCTCCGGTCTCTGGAAGCACGATCACGAACTCCTCACCGCCATAGCGCGCAACGACGTCCACCGATCGCACGGCCCGCTGCAGCAGCTCGGCGACCTCCGTGAGCACGTCGTCGCCAACGAGATGTCCGTGCGTGTCGTTCACCCGCTTGAAGAAATCGAGGTCGATCAGGAGGATCGAAACCGTCGTCTCGTAACGCCGCACGCGCTCCATCTCGCCTAACAAGCGGTCCGTGAGCGCACGACGATTGAGTACGTCGGTGAGCGGGTCCGTTGCGGCGAGTACCTCGAGACGGCGGTTGTCCGCCATCGTCGATTCGATCAGTTTCGCGCGCTGAATCGAGCTGACGGCCGCTTTGATCACCGTGTCAGCGAATTCGGCATCCCCAGGCGTGAGCGGCGGCTCGTGCACACTGCGGCGCAGAAAGAAAACTCCGGCCTGCGTCGCATCGAGCGCGAACGGGAGCGCAATGACTGAGCGCGTCGTTATTGCCGTTCCATCGCGACGCCAACGCTCGCGCACCTCGGCGTACAACGGGCTCGTCATCACGTTCTCGACGAGAACCGGCCTCCCTTCTTCGAGCGCCGAGCGGATCTCCGGATAAAGCTCCAGGTCCACGCTCAAT
>CBQVAZ010000588.1:0-2834 GCA_967720205.1 uncultured Gemmatimonadaceae bacterium
GTACGGGCAAACGGACGACCTTCGCTGTGCCCGCCGGACAAGGGATCGCCGAGAACAGCGACGTCCGCTTCACACGTGATGGACGCGCCGTATACGTGATGCTGCGATCCGCGGCGCAGAGCACGGCGCTCAAAGCCGAGTTTGAGCGGGTCACGAAGGGACCCGTTTTCGTACAAGACGGCAGCGATCCGTTCCTCGCGTGGGACGCGATGCGACGGCAAGGCAACATCCGCTCGATCGCGCGCGTCGACCTAACGAGCGGCAAGCTCACCGAGCTGGTTCCCGAGATGGGCATCAGCGCATTCCAGGTGAGCGACGACGACTCGCTCGTCGTGTATCAGCACGACGTTACGCCCAAGACCGACTACGACATCATCTTCGGCACGGAGAATAAGCTGCTGGCGCGCGCGACGAGCGGCGCCACGCCCGTGCCGCCGCGTACGCTGCTCGTGACGACCAAAGGCACAACGATTGTTTGGGCGCCTGACGGGCGCCGCTTCGCGTACGCGAAAGACGGCAAGCTCTACGTGCAGACGGCGCTGAGCGGCGATGCGCCGGTGCTTCTGGCGGGCGGCGACTCGACCCGCACGGACGAGCGCTTCACGCCGCTGCGCTTCTCGCCTAACGCGGATGCCATCGTCGTGAGCAACCGTCAGGGCCTCTGGTTGCAGCCGCTGCCGAGCGGCACGCGCGAGCGCATCGTGGAAACCAGCGACTCGGCGACGGCAACGCCGCGCTACACTGTCTCGGCGTTTACGCCCGACGGCCGATACCTGTACCTCACATACGCGTCGCGGCAGCAGTGGGAACGCGGCTACGTCCGCTATGATCGTCAGTCGCGCCAGCTCGAAGACGTCGTCAAGGACGCAAAGTTGTATTCCGGGCTGCGCATCGCACGAGCCGCTGAAACGGCCGTGCTCATGATATCCGATGGCAACCGTCCAGCAGATGTCTATGCCGCCGTGCACGCGCCGTTCGGCGTGCGACGCCTAACGAACGCAAATCCGCAGCTCGCGACGAAGGCGTTCGGAAAGACGGAGCTTGTCTCGTATCACGACATCGACGGCAAATCGAGGTTCGCCGTCGTGCATTACCCGCCTAACTACGTCTCCGGACGCAAGTACCCGACCGTGTTCAACATTTACGAAGACTTCTTCGACGACACGTTCGACGCGGCAGCCAATGTCCTGGCAGGAGCGGGCTATGTCGTCGTGAAGCCGTCTGTCGGCTTCGACATCGGATATCCGGGTGAGGCGTGGCTCAAGGGGGTCACGGCCGCGGCGAACAAGCTCGTGGAAATGGGCGTCGCCGACTCCGCACGCCTTGGCGTGCACGGCACGAGCTACGGCGGCTATGCCACCAACCTGCTCATCACGCAGACGCAGCGCTTCAAGGCCGCGATCAACATCTCCGGCAAAGTCGACATCATTTCGTTTTACACGGACTCGCCGCGCTTAGGCGTGCGCAACATCCACGCGGCCGAGAAGAGCCAGGATCGACTCGGCGCCACGCTGTGGCAGCAGCCGCAGAAGTACGTCGCGCATTCGGCGATCATGTTCGCAGACCGCATAACGACGCCGCTCTTGCTCATGACCGGCGAGCAGGACTCCAATGTGCCGGCTGGCAATACGCGCGAGATGTACTACGCGCTCAGGCGGCTCGGCAAAGAAGTCGTCTGGGTCAACTATATGAATGGCGGGCACGGAACGCCGCTCACGTCAGCCAACGAGTTCGTGGACTTCCATGAGCGCATGGTGCAGTGGTACGACAAGTACCTGAAGGGTGATGGGCCGCGCGGCCGAGTCGAAGCCGTTTCGCTGTTAGGTGACTCGCTCGTCTCGCCGCCGCCGTCGCCTGCGGCGCGTCCGACGCTCGAGCGCAATCTCGCTACGGCGCGGAAGGCATACGAGGCGGCTCCTGACAACGCCGATTCGATCACCTGGTTAGGCAGGCGCACCGCGTATCTCGGCCGCTTCAACGACGCCATTCGCATTTATAGCGAAGGGATCGAGAAGTTCCCCAACGATGCACGCATGTATCGCCACCGAGGGCATCGTTACATCTCGGTGCGTCGCTTGGACGACGCTATCTCCGACTTCGAGAAGGCAGTCGCGCTGATCCGCGGGCAACCGGACGTTACCGAGCCAGACGGTCAGCCTAACGCGCGCAACGTACCGACCAGCACGCTCCAGTCGAACATCTGGTATCACCTCGGTCTCGCGTACTATTTGAAGGGTGACCTGGAGAACGCTTTGCGCGCCTACCGCGAGGATCTCAAGGTCGCGAAAAATCCGGACATGCTTGTCGCCGTATCACACTGGCTGTACATGACGTTGCGGCGGCTGAATCGCGCCGACGAGGCGGCGACAGTATTGAGCGCGATCAGCAAGGACATGGACATCATCGAGAATCAGTCGTACCACCGTTTGCTGCTCCTTTACAAAGGCGAGCTGACGCCGGACGATTTGCTCAAGCGCGAAGGAGCGAGCGATCTGGATCTCGTCTCGATGGGGTATGGCGTGGCGAACTGGCATCTGTACAACGGCCGCCGCGCTGAGGCGGAGTCCGTGCTGCGTCGCGTGTTAGGCGTGCGCAATCAGTGGGCGGCGTTCGGGTTCATCGCGGCCGAGGCCGAATGGAAACGTCTGGGAGCCCCGAGGCCTAACGTGGCTGATGGCGCCCAATAGCTGAACTGCATTCACCGCGGACGAACGCGAACGAACGCGGACAAAGGCACAGTACTTGTTGTTAGCTACTCTTGTATTGCTTTTGTTCGCGTTAGTCCGCGTCAGTCCGCGTTAGTTCGCGGTGAAGTCTTTGACCCTTGCGAACCT
>CBQVAZ010000589.1:0-2833 GCA_967720205.1 uncultured Gemmatimonadaceae bacterium
TGTATTACCGGCCACGTCGCAGCGCCCGCGACGTTGGGCTGTTGGCGTGCGGCGGTACTTCTGCCGGAGGCTGCGATCAATTGGAGCCCGGACCAGCTCCGGCCTGTCCTCGCACACGAGCTGTCGCACGTGGTGCGCCGCGATTGCCTAACAACGTTTCTTGGCGATGTGGCGTGCGCGCTGTTCTGGTGCAATCCGCTCGCGTGGATCGTTGCGCGGAGACAGCGCGTCGAGCGCGAGCGCGCCTGCGACGATCGTGCGCTCGCCACGGGGGTCGACCCTAAGCGGTACGGTCTCCTACTGCTCGACGTCGCTCGCTCGGCTTATAACGACGCGCCGCTCCCGTCCTCGGTATTGATGATGGCGAGACCGAAGGAGCTGGAGTCGCGTCTCCTCGCCATCGTGCGCGGCCCCGACATCGCGCGCGACGCCCTGAACCGTCGAGGAATCGGCGCGATTGTTCTCAGTTCAGTTTTCGTCGTAAGCGTCGCCGCGAGTCACGCTCCACGCGCTTCGCTGACGATGGCTACAGACACCACACAGCAGTCACCACGCGAGCCGGACCGTCGCGGAGACTCGCTCTCCCTGCCGTCGAGTGAGCGCATTCTTTTCGTCGCCGATGCACAAGCGCTCGAGCGTCGCGTCCGCTCGTCCAAGCTATGGACCGGCACTGACAGCGCTCTAGTTAGGCGTCTAGTCAGCTTTCTCAGGCACGCTCCTGAGTCGCCAGAAGAGTTAGGCCGCGACCGGGCGATCTGGGCGCTCTCGCAGGCACGCGGCGACAGACTCACCGAGCCGCTGCTCGAGGCGTTAGGCAACAGCGACTGGCGTGCGCGGGCTTACGCCGCCTATGCTCTCGGTCTAACAAGAGAACAGCGTGCGGTGCCGCTGCTGATTGCGGCGCTGCAGGATCGTGTTTGGCGTCTGCGCGCCATGGCGGCGTGGACGTTGGTCGAGATCGGCGCCGCTCGCGCCTTACCGTCAATGACGCGAGCGCTGAACGACGAGGCGTGGCAGGTGCGCTGGGCCGCCGTGTCATTCGTCGCAAAGCATGCGGATCCGGCCGTTGCCTCTCGGCTCCTCCAGCCGCGTTTGAGCGATCGTCACATCGCGGTGCGTTCGGCCGCAGCCGACGCGCTGAACAACCTCACGCCGTAAAACCTCTTCCGGCCATATCTCCTATGATCAAAACATTGAATGTCAAAAAATTGACAGCACTAGTGGCGCTTTTGACTGTTACAGCCGGGAGCGGCCTCGGCGCACGGAGTGACAGCCTAACGAAGCGGTCGGCGGCTGCCGGCTTCACGCCGGAGCTGGATGCGTACATCGCGAAGGCCGTGCGGGATTGGGAAGTGCCGGGTTTGGCGATCGCGGTCGTGCGGAACGACACTGTACTCGTTGCCAAGGGATATGGTGTGCGCGAATTGGGAAAGCCCGATCTCGTCGACGGCAACACGCTTTTTGACGTCGCGTCTTTGACCAAATCGTTCACTGCCGCAGGTGCGGCGATTCTCGTCGACGAGGGGAAGCTGCGCTGGGACGACTATGTGCGACGGCACCTGCCAAGCCTGCGCTTTCCTGATCCGTATCTGGATCAGCACCTGACGCTGCGGGACTTGCTGTCACACCGCAGCGGACTGAACCCGAGCAACTGGATGGTGGTGCTGATGGGTGAGGGGCGTGACATGGACGCGCTCCACCGAGTCCCGTATCTCAAGACAAGCGCTGAATTCCGCACGACGCTGGTTTATGCGAACATCGGCTACACAATCGCCGGCGCCGTGACTGCAGCGGTCGCGAAGGTGTCGTGGGCCGAGTTCATTCGGACGCGTTTGATAAAGCCGTTAGGCATGACGAGCTCGTACGTGAACGAACGCCTGCCAATGAGCGGCAACGTCGCGCGTCCGCATGCGGTGTTAGGCGGCAAGCAGGTGCCGATCCGGACGAGCGGAGAGGATGACGGGCCCTCCGGCGGCATCAGCTCGACGGCGAACGATATGGCTCGTTGGCTTCGCTTTCAGATCAACCGCGGCGAGTTGGAAGGAATGCGGCTCGTGAGCGAGCGCTCCATGGAGGAAATGCACTCACCGCAGATCATTATCCCCGCTACTGCGGCGATGCGGCGCGCTCGGCTCGTCGAATCGTTCCCCGCGTACGGCCTGGGCTGGCAAGTCATGGATTTTCGCGGTCGAAAGATGTGGTGGCACAGTGGAAACGCTGACGGCATGCCGTCGTACATGGCGATCCTTCCCGATCAACGCATTGGGGTCGTCGTGCTCCTCAATTCCTGGATCGCCCCGACGCTGCACGGGGCCATCGCGTCTCGAGTGTTCGATACACTGCTCGGCGTCGAGCCTCGCGATTTCAGCGCGGAGGCGCTGGCCAGCGTTAGGGCGCAGCGTGCTCGTGAAGACGAGGAACGTCGCTGGCTCGCCGAGCAGATCGCGACGCGTCGTGAACCGGCGCATGCGCTGGCCGCTTATGCAGGTGTGTATGAGGACAGTCTGTACGGACCGATTCGCGTCTGGCTCGAGCAGGGGAAGCTCGCGATGCAGCTCGCACGAGGAGAGATCGCGGACCTAACCCCGCACGGTGGCGATTCGCTCTTTGTGAATTGGCGCGATCCCGTGTTTCACGAGATGATGGCGACCCACGTGACATTTATGCCCGATGCTGGTGGACGGATAGCTCGCCTGCTGATGCCAATCGCGCGGGACACTGTAACTGCCGTCCGCTCGCGGCGCTAAGCCCCGGCAGGCGTAAGCAAGCGCCACCTGCCAGGGCCATGTGACGCTTGTGTGACGGTGCCGTGTTGGCTTGCGGGATGCGACGC
>CBQVAZ010000590.1:0-2831 GCA_967720205.1 uncultured Gemmatimonadaceae bacterium
CTGCAACAAGTCTTCCACAGCCAGACGACGTCGTCGGTCGGGGACGTCGCGATCGCACCTAACGATCCGAATCTCGTCTGGGTCGGCACCGGCGAGAACAACAACCGGCAGTCGTCGTCCTGGGGCGACGGCGTGTACAAGTCGGCGGACGGCGGACGCACCTGGGTCAACATGGGTCTCAAAGACTCCAAGCACATCGCGCGCATCATCGTGGACCCTGTGGATTACGACATCGTCTATGTCGCCGCGTTAGGCAACTTATGGGCAGTCGGTGGCGACCGCGGTCTCTACAAGACCACGGATGGCGGGATCACCTGGAACCGCATCCTCGACGCCGGTCCCGATGCCGGCGTGACGGAACTCGTGATGGATCCCTCCAATAACAAAGTCCTCTACGCCGCGACGTATCAAAGGCGCCGAGCGTCGTGGGGGTTCAACGGCGCTGGACCGGCGTCCGCGATCTGGAAGAGCACCGACGCCGGCCGCAACTGGACCAAGCTCACGCAAGGCATTCCGAGCGGCCCGTTAGGCCGCATCGGCCTCGACATCTATAGGAAGAATCCGAACGTCGTATATGCCCGGATCGAGCACGCGACTGAGACCGGGCTCTATCGCTCGGAAGACGCTGGAGCCTCATGGAGCAAGGTCTCGACCACGAATCCGCGTCCCATGTACTTCTCGCAGGTCCGCGTCGACCCACAGAACGACTCGCGCGTCTATGTGTTAGGCACGCAGCTCAGCGTCTCGGACGACGGCGGAAAAACGTTCAGCAACGAGGGGGCGCGCAACATCCACGTCGACTTTCACGCGATGTGGGTCGATCCCAACAACTCCAACCACATGATGATCGGCGGCGACGGAGGAGTCGGCATCTCCTACGACCGCAGCAAGACGTACCTCTGGCTCAACAATCTCCCCGTCGGGCAGTTCTACCACGTCTCGTACGACATGGAGACGCCGTTCCTTGTCTGCGGCGGTCTGCAGGACAACAACACCTGGTGCGGGCCGAGCGACGTGCGCAACGAGTGGGGAATCGCGAACGACGACTGGTTCATCATCGGCGGCGGCGACGGCTTTGTGGGCCTGGTCGATCCCTCGAATCCGCGGATCATGTACGCCGAGTCGCAGGACGGTAACATGAACCGCGTGGATCGCCTAACGAATGAGCGCACGAGTATCAGGCCGGAGCCATCGTCCGGTGAGAAGGCGTATCGCTGGAACTGGGACACGCCGCTGCGCATTTCTCCGCACAACCCGGCAACTGTGTTTGTGGCCGCGAATCGTGTCTTCAGGTCCACGGACAGAGGTCACTCCTGGACCGCGATCTCTCCGGACCTAACGCTGCAGATCGATCGCGACACGCTGCAGCTGATGGGCGTGAAGGGCAAGGATGTCACCATCGCGCGCAACGACGGCGTGGGCAGCTTCGGCAACATGGTCACGTTCGAAGAATCGCGAGTAAAAGCGGGCATTTATTGGGCTGGCAGCGACGACGGCCAGATCAACGTCTCGCGCGACGCTGGTGCCACGTGGACGAACGTGACGGCGAAAGTGCCGGGTCTGCCAAAGTGGACCTACGTCTCGCGCGTAGAGCCTTCGCGCTTCGCGGAAGGAACCGTATACGCGACGTTCGACGGTCACCGGTTAGGCGACTTCGGCACGTACGTTTACTCGAGCGCTGACTTCGGCGCGACGTGGACGCCGATAACGGGCGATCTCCCAAAAGGCGAAGTCGCTCGCACGATCACCGAAGATCACAAGAACGCGGACGTCCTATACCTCGGCACGGAGAGCGGCCTCTGGTTCAGCTACGATCGCGGCAAGCACTGGGTGCCGGTCAGGGGGCGCTTCCCGACGGTACCGGTCTACGAGTTCGCCATACATCCTCGCGACAATGCGCTTTTGGTCGCGACGCATGGCCGCGCGATTTGGATTTTGGACGACCTAACGCCATTCCAGGAGTACTCGCGCGCCGTTGCGACGAGCGGCCACGTGTTCTCCAGCCCCGGCGTTGCGCAACGAAAGTCCTCGAGCGAGCGCATGCGCGATTTCGAAGGGGACATGAAGTATCTGGGGAAGAATCCGGAGCGCGGCGCCGTCGTGAACTACTGGATTCCAACCGGTGGCACGAGCGCGACCCTAACGATCACTGACGGCGCCGGTCAGACCGTTCGTGAAGTCAAGAGCGACTCCACGTCGAAGCCGCAGGCAGGGTTCAACGCGTTGGGCTGGGACCTCAGAGTCCAGCCGAACCGTGCGCCGAAACTCGGCGCGGGCGCTGCAGGAGGTGGCGGCTTCTTCAGCGGCGGGAACGATGGGCCGCTCGTCGTTCCGGGGACGTACACAGCGCGCCTAACGCTGGATGGCAAGGCTGTCGGCTCCACGACGATCGCCGTGCGCGGCGATCCCGAAATCACGATCGCTGACGCGGATCGAAAGACATACTTCGACCTGCAAGTCGAGCTGCACCGCCTGCAGGCGCAGGCCAACGAGACGGCCGAGAAGCTCGTCGAGGCGAACGATCAGCTGAACGCGATCCGCGAGCGCATGCGTGACAGCACGAAGGCGAGCGCGGCTGAACGAACGACGTGGCGCGAGTTCATCACGCCATTCGACTCGGCTCGACGTGCATTCGGTGTTGCTGGTGGAGGTGGCTTTGGTGGTCCGCCTAACATGCGAACGCTGGCGAGCGGACTGAAGGGACAGCTGATGGCCGCGACGGCTGTGCCGACAGCGACGCAAATGCGCCGCATCGAAGCGCTGAGGGTCGATCTACCGAAGGCGATCGCAGAAGCGAACGCCGTGCTGGCGCGAGTTGGCGAAGTTCGCCG
>CBQVAZ010000591.1:0-2824 GCA_967720205.1 uncultured Gemmatimonadaceae bacterium
TCGCGTTAGGCTCCGCCTTGAGCCTGCGCCCGGTCGAAAGCGGAAGCGCGGACGCACGCTGACGCGTAAGACAAACGCGGACTTCTTGGTTTTCCTTCCACAAGCCCTCTCCGCGTTCGTCCGGGGAGGCCTCCGCGTTCGTCCGCGCTGTCGCTCCAATTGCAGCGACCTGCCCGATTTACGAGTATTCTTACGCGAGTGGGACTACCCCCTATCCCCTATCCTCCTATCCCCTAGCCCCTAGCCCTGTATGTCAGCCCTTCGAGCCAGCGCGATGGCGTTCTTCCTAGCGGCATCGACGCTCACTGCGCAGCAGCCAGTCGTCGCTAAACTCGTCGCCGAACCGGCGCGGCTGACGCTCAAGGCGGGGCAGTCGCTCCCGCTCAAGGTCACGGCGTACGACGCGCAGGGAAACGTCATCTCCGACGCGCAGGTCCGACTGAGCGCGCCGCGCATGGCGCTGTCATTCGGCGACGGCCAAGTCACCGCGCGACGGGCTGGTTCTTACACAGCGGTCGCGACCTCAATCTCAGGGCGCGACTTCGCGACGATCACTCTCGAGATACCGATCCTCGTCGAGTGGCCTGCTCTCTCCAAAATCGAAATCAATCCAGAGCCGGGCAGACTTTACGTCGGCACAATGTTGGCTCATACCGCCGTTGGCTCACATGCGGACGGCACACCGCGCCTCGGCCTCACGGTCACTTGGCGCACATCAGACGCGAGCGTCGCGACTATCGACCGCTTCGGCAACGTAACTGCGCTCAAGCCCGGCAACGTTTCGATCACCGCCGAAGCTGAAGGAGTATCCGCACAGAAGACATACACGGTCGCGGCGAATCCTGTCGCGCGTGTCGACATGCAGCTCAAGGAGACAACGATCAACACCGGCGACGTCATCAAGCTCGAAGCGACGGCGAAGCGCGCGAACGGAACTGCAGTGCCGGACGCGAAGATCGCCTGGAGCTACATCTACACGCCGGACGATACAATCGTCGCGCCAGGCGGCGCTGGGATCATCGACTACGTCGTCGATCGCACGGTGTTCACCGCGAATGCGCCGGGGCGCTTTACAGTCGTCGCGCAGTCTGGCCCCGCAATCGCACGGAGTGTGCTCGATGTCAAGCCGCGCGATGTGAGGCGGCGCATCTCCATCACGGGCCGGGGCAGCATCAATCGCACGCACACATCCGACCTGTGGCCTTGGACCGGGAAGGACGGTCGCGATTACTGCCTCGTGGGCACGTGGGGCGCGGACGGCTACGCGATCGTCTTCGACATCACGGACATGAACAACATCGTGAAGACGGACTCGATCAAGGTCGACGCACGCACGATCAACGACGTGACAGTGTCTCCGGACGGGCGCTACGGCGTCCTAACGAGGGAAGGCGCGTCGAACCGTGTGAACGGCGTGGTGATTCTGGATCTGGCGAATCCGGCGCATCCGAAGATCGCCTCGACGTTCGATCAGAACCTCACGGGCGGTGTGCACAACGCGTTCGCAACAAATGATTACCTCTTCGCCGTCTCCGGTGGCGAGAAGTACGTCATCATCGACGTGCGCGACATCTACAGTCCGAAGTACACGAGCGAGTACAAGCATCCGAACGCGCGACTGCACGACCTCTGGGTACGCGACGGCATCGCGTACTCGGCGCAGGGCGGCGTCGGCACGGTCGTCGTGGATGTCGGCAACGGGAAGTACGGCGGCACGATCGAAAAGCCAAAGCTCATCACCGTGTTCCCTGTCAACAGCGGACACGAAATCTACCCGTACTATCAGAAGTCCACGGGGAAGACGTATCTCTTTATCGGCGACGAAGAGATGGCGCGACAGGGTCGCGTATGGGAAGGGACGAACTACCGCGGCTCGATGACGACGGCGGGCGGCGTGGCGCAGACGTCAGGCGGCTACACCCACATCGTCGACTTCACCGACCCGATGCATCCCAAGAAAGTCGGCCGCTACCACCTCGAGGATTATGGCTCGCACGACATCATCGTCGAAGATGATGTGCTGTATCAGGCGTACTACGACGGTGGCGTTCGCGTCGTGGACGTCTCGGGCGAATTGTTAGGCAACATCGCGGAGCAGCGCCGCGAGATTGCGGTCTTCAAGCCGTTCGATCCGCAGGGCTTCACGGCGAACGCCTCATTCGTGATGAACGCGATGCCGTGGAAGGGACAGATCCTCTTCACGGATTTCAACTCTGGCTTGTGGGCTGCGAAGCTCGAACCGAAGCGAGTGACGCCATAAAGCAGGTCAAAGGTCAGAGGACCTTTGACCTACTTGCATGAAGCCAAAGTTCTTCAAATCGCCTGACGAGTTTCGCGCCTGGTTGGAGAAGAATCACACCACGGCAAAGGAACTGCTCGTTGGCTACTACAAGGTTCACACCGGCAAGCCGAGCCTAACGTGGTCGCAGTCTGTCGACGTGGCGTTGTGTTACGGTTGGATAGACGGCGTCCGTCCTACGGGCGACGACGAGAGCTATGTCATCCGATTTTCGCCGCGGAAGCCGCGTAGCGGCTGGAGCGCCGTCAATATCAACAAGGTCGCGGCGCTCAAAGAAGCCGGCTTGATGCGACCAGCTGGTCTCGTTGCCTTCGAGGCGCGTGATGCAACGAACGCAGGTTACTCGGTCAAGAGCTGGCCCACGACATTTCCGCCGCCATATGAGCGGCGATTTCGCGCCAACAAAAAGGCGTGGGAGTACTTCACGAGCCAAGCCCCGTCGCGACGAAAGGCCACGATCCACTGGGTGACGAGCGCGAAACAAGAGGAGACGCGGCTACGTCGGCTCCAGATGCTCATTGCCGA
>CBQVAZ010000592.1:0-2823 GCA_967720205.1 uncultured Gemmatimonadaceae bacterium
TTTTTGATGGAGATGCTTTCGAGCACAATTCCGACCGTTTGGCACTGGTCGATCGCGCGTTCGAGCGTGTCGTACAACTCCTTCCACTTCATGATCTCAATTGGATCCAGCGGTCCGTCGAACAGCCCGCCTACGGCTGTGTGATAGATCGCGTCCCCTTCCTCCTCCAGCGTTTTGACGTCGCGCGAGACTCGGCTGACTGATTGAGGATGTTTGATCTCGCGTACACCATGCACGAGTTGGCTGGCGCACCTCGTTAGGATCTCGGAGAGCTGCCGAGCCGGTTCCTTCGTACCATTGATGTGAAACATCACAGCTCGTCGCGCTGTGCCGTCGATCAAGTCGACGACGCTGTCCAGCTCACTCGCCAGTCGCAGGATGTCTTCCCTGTCGAGCGGCGTCACAAAGGTGCGGTTGACGCGCAGGGCGACCTCGTGCGTGATGTCGTCCGCCTGGTGTTCGACGTCCTTGATCGAATGGGCGAAGTAATCCAGCCGATCAGGATTGGCGAACATGTCGCAGAGCAAGTTCGCGGCGTCCGTCAGCTTCGAGGCCAGCCGGCTGAGGAGCTCGAAGAACCCCTCGTCCCTCGGTATAAGCCGAAATCGCACAGGGAGTTGGCTGTCGGGTCCGAGTCCGGTTGGCGGTCGCTGGGAAGCCCCATCGAGCCGTGTGTGTGACCGGACCGTTACAAAAGCGCGGGCAATGTATCGGCACGGGGCGTTGTTGGCGAGGCCGTTTTGCGACTCGACGCCCGGGACGGGGGCACCGGCTCGTCGAGTCGGACGCGTGCCTACGTGTGGACCCTAGCGTGCCTGGATCTTCGGTTTGCCTAACGCGAGGCGCCGGCGCCGTCGTGCGTGTCCGCGAGCGCCGCCAGCCGCCGAGCGCGCGCGTGGAAGCCAGGGTGCACCTCGACAAGGCCGTGATACATCGCGCGCGCCGCGGCGCAAAGGTCCTCCAGTTCCGCCCAGGACAAGTTCTCCCAGTCACGCGGAAAATCTTCGAGCGCCCGCGTCGCACCGCGCGAAAAGAAGTACAACACGCGCCGGTCGTTCTGCGGCGCTGGTCTTGGAACGGCGACCTCATACGCCTGCCACTCGAATCCGAACGAATCGATGAATCGGCAGAACGCGGACACGTGAGCCTCCAAAGGCGGTTACTCGGTGATTCGGCGCAAGCGATCGGAATAGGGGCCCGGATCGATTGACTCGCAACCGGCCCACTTCCCCTGTTACATGGACCTTTACAAAACAGTGACACGCGAAGCCCTGGGCGGCGCAGCCGCGCGGCACGCCCCAAAAAGTGCGGGCGTTAACTCACATCGCATGTAACGCGCCAGCGCCTCGTTAGGCTCGCTCCGCCCGCTAGCGAACGGAGCGAGCTGAACCGTCAGCCACCTAACAACCGCGTGCCCTGCTTTCTAATGTTGATCTGTAAAGCGCGGATCCCAGACGTGACGGGCGTTGGCGACAGCCGCACGGCGCTCGACGACTGCGCGGTCCTCGAAGAGTTTGATCAATACGACGCCGGCCACGAAGCCGCCCACGTGGGCCCAGAATGCCACGCCCGAGGACACATCGCGATTGACAGGCGACAACTGCGGCAGCCCCCCGATGACCTGCCAGAGGAACCACCAGCCAAGCATGAACCACGCGCGCACGTTGATGAGGAAGATCGGCGGAATGAATGTGCGTACCCGGACGCGCGGATAGAGCACGAGGTACGCGCCTAACACGCCGGAAATCGCTCCCGATGCACCGACCGTCGGAACCGGCGACGCCGGACTCACGATGATGTGCGCGGCTGCAGCCGCCAGACCACAAAGGATGTAGAACACAAGGAAGCGCACGCTGCCCATGCTGTCTTCGATGTTGTTGCCGAAGACCCAGAAAAACAGCGCATTGCCTAACAAGTGACCCCATCCGCCGTGCAGAAACATCGAGATGAGCGGCGTCCAGATGTTGATCGACTCGTTGTCGACGACGCACGCGACGTCGGGGCCGATCGGGACGCCAACTCCTAGGGGCGCCTTGCCCGTGATTTCACCGGGGACCATTCCCAGGTTGCAGATCGATGCCTCCAGAGCGCGGGCATCGAACCCTGCTCCCTGCACGAAGACCCACGTCGCGAGCATCGCCAGGAGGATCAGATACGTCATCACTGGTGTGCGCAGGGTCGGGTTTTCGTCGCTGATTGGAAACACGAGGTCTGAGGTCAGAGGTCGGAGGTCAGAGGAGAGGGTAAGGTCAGTCGTGATTGCTCTGACCTCTGACCTTTGACCTTTGACCTTGGGTAGCACTGCCAATCTGACGTGTGAGGGTCGGTCCCCCACTTGCATTAAGGCCCAAGTTCACCGTCAGCGCGCGCAAAAGCCTGCCGCCGCTCGATGGCCAAGTGCAAGACCTGACCCTACGGAGAAATTATGGCTGAGAAAGTCATCGGCATCGACCTCGGAACGACAAACTCGGTCGTTTCTGTACTCGAGGGCGGCGATCCCGTCGTCATCCCAAACGCCGAGGGTGGTCGCACAACACCGTCCGTCGTCGGCTTCACAAAAGACGGCGAACGCCTCGTTGGTCAGATCGCCAAACGCCAAGCTGTCACCAATCCCAAGAACACCGTCTTCTCGATCAAGCGGTTCATGGGTCGCAAGATGGGCGAGGTTCGCGAGGAGGCCGCACGCGTGCCCTACGCCGTCGCCGGCGGCCCTAACGACGTCTCCATGGTAGAGGTCCAGGGCAAGCGCTACAGCCCGCCCGAGATCTCCGCGATGATCCTGCAGAAAATGCGGCAGACAGCCGAAGACTACCTCGGCCATTC
>CBQVAZ010000593.1:0-2817 GCA_967720205.1 uncultured Gemmatimonadaceae bacterium
GCGTCCGTCGAGCATCTCATTGGCGACCGACAGATTGGCGACCTTGCGTCGATTCAGAAAGCAAATCGTTCATGGGACGTCGTCATCGACAACCCGACGACGCTTCCATTCTGGGTGCGCGACGCAGGTCAGGTGCTCAAGGGCAAGACGAAGCACTACATCTTCATCTCGACGATCTCGACGTACGCGCATTATCGCACGGCCGGCATGGACGAGAATTACGAGCTCGCTGCGTACACAGGAACCGAAGATCCCCTAACGATTAAGCAATCGACTGGTGGGCTCTACGGCCCTTTGAAGGTCCTCTCGGAGAAAGAGGCTGAGAAGTGGTTCCCGGGAATGGTGACTGTCATTCGCCCGGGACTGATCGTCGGCCCCGGCGACGAGACCGATCGTTTTTCGTATTGGCCGGTGCGCATCGAACGCGGGGGTGAGGTTGCCGCACCAGGGAATCCCGAAGATCCCACGCAGATCATCGATGCGCGCGACCTCGCCGAATGGACGATCCGCATGGCCGAGCAGCGCACATTAGGCATCTACAACGCCACCGGACCGCGCTCCGCCTTGAGCATGGCCGAAATGCTGTATGGTATCCGCGCCGTCATGCCGGGCAGCCACGACATCAAGTTCACCTGGCTCCCCGTCGACTTCCTGACCGAGCAGAAGGTGCGCGGCTGGTCCGACATGCCCACGTGGCTCCCGATGACCGCGGAGAATAAAGGATGGGGACGCGTGAGCATCGCTCGCGCGCTCGAGAAAGGCCTAACGTTTAGGCCGCTGGCCGAAACGACCCGCGATTTGCTGGCCTGGTTCAAGACGCAACCTGCCGAACGGCAGGCGACCCTTCGCGCTGGGTTAAAACCCGAACGCGAGGCCGAAGTATTAGCGGCATGGCACGCCAAGCCGAAGAGTTAGGCGATGGCTGACTCGCCGCCGGCCAAATCAGCAATCGTTCGCGCGATCCAACGCGTCGTTGATGTTCGCGAGGAGGAAGCAACGGCCCTCGCGTGGTCGTGCGCGTACTTCTTCTTCGCGCTCTCCTCGTACTACATCATCCGTCCAGTGCGCGATGCGATGGGTACCGCTGGCGGCACGCGCAACTTGCAATGGCTGTTTCTTGGCACGATGACGGCGATGCTGCTGGTGCATCCGCCGTTCGGCGCCCTCGTCGCGAAATTGCCGCGCCGCAAATTCGTGGCGTACGCGAACAGGTTCTTCGTGTCGAACCTCGCGATCTTTTATCTGCTGTTGCGGGTCCTTCCAGAGACTCGGCTCGTTTGGGTCGGGCGCGCATTCTTCATATGGGCGGCCGTGTACAATCTGTTCGTCATTTCGGTCTTCTGGTCCGTAATGGCGGATTCCTGGTCGACGCCGCAGGGAAAACGGCTCTTCGGCTTCATCGGTGTTGGCGGCACGTTAGGCGGCATCGTCGGCTCGCTCATCACAACGGTACTCGCCCAGGAAGTGGGTGTCTACAACCTGCTTCTCATTTCGGCGCTGCTGCTGGAGGTGAGCACGCAGGCGATGTTGCGGGTCACCGCAGCGTCAACGACTGTGGCGCCGTTGACTGCTGCGCAGCGCGAGGACAAGGAGCGTGTCATTGGCGGCGGCATACTCGCAGGGATCGCGCACGTGTTGAAGTCGCCGTACTTGTTAGGTATCTGCCTGTACATGCTACTCTACACGTTTGGCTCCACTGTTCTCTACTTCCAGCAGTCCGGCATCGCGGAAACAGCTTTCAGCAATTCCGATGTGCGCACGACGTTCTTCGCTCGTATCGATCTCGCGGTCAACATTCTCACGGCGCTGACTCAAATATTCCTGACCGGCCGTATCGTGAAGCTGCTCGGCGTGCCCATCACCCTAACGTTGCTGCCGGCGCTGTCGGTGCTCGGCTTCCTTGCGCTCGCCGTGTTCCCGCTGATCGGTGTGCTCGTCGCGTTCCAAGTGCTGCGCCGCGCAGGCGAGTACGCTGTTGCGCGTCCGGCGCGCGAACTGCTCTACATCGTCCTGCCGCGTGAGGACAAGTACAAGGCGAAGAACTTCATCGATACGTTCGTTTATCGTGCGGGTGACCAGGCCGCCGCGTGGTCCATGGCGCGGCTGACGGCCACCGGTCTCGCGATGGCAGGGACCGCGCTCGTCGCGGCGCCGCTCGCGCTGGGCTGGCTGGTGATCGGCTGGTGGTTGGGAAGGCAGCAGGAGGAACGGGCTCGTCCAGATTCTTCTTCGATCGCCAAAGCTGCGTAGATGAATGTCCGGCGCCTGCTCCTGGGCGGAGTTGCGTCCGGCGCGGTGATGTGGCTGCTCGAAGGCCTCGTCAGCCAGATGTACTTGGGCCAGATGCACACCGCGCTTCGCAGTCACAACCTCGCGCTGAACGTAACGGTCAGCGCCTGGTTCTGGAGCGTCATGATCGCCCTGCTCATCGGCCTAACGATGGAATTCATGTATGTCGCGGCGCGTGACCGATTCGGCCGAGGGCCGACAACAGCTGCTCGCGTCGCCTTCGTGCTCTGGCTGGGCGGTTACGTTCCCTCGCTCATCGGCTACGACTTGATCGAGCTGTATCCGCGCCGCCTGCTCCTGTTGTGGGGCATCGTCGGCTTGGGCGAGATGATAGCCGGCAGTGTCGTCGGTGCGTGGATCTATCGCGAGGCGGCGCCCACCGCTGCATAGCGTGAACGCGCGCCGAGGTTGGATCCTGCTCCTGTCGGTCGTCGTCACGTTTGGCGTCATGCGGACGATGATGGCGTTCAGGCCTAACGCGGATTTCACCGTGGCCGGTTACAACATCCATCACCTCTTCACCGGCCT
>CBQVAZ010000594.1:0-2814 GCA_967720205.1 uncultured Gemmatimonadaceae bacterium
GGATCTAATGGAACACGATTCGTCTCGACGACGATTTCTCGCGGCGCTGGGAACAGGTGCGACCGCTCTATGGTTCGCGGACAACGTCGCCGTGCTCGGCGACGTCGCGCGGCATGCAGGCCACGGCGCGGCGCAGCCGACGCAACGCCGACTCGAGTTCTTCTCGGCCTCGGACGCCCGGGTGGTAGACGCCATCGCGTCACGCATTATTCCGAATGACGACGGCACACCGGGCGCGCACGAAGCCGGCGCGCTGTACTTCATCGATCGGGTGTCCGCGCGCTATATGCCTGCCGAAATGCGTGAGCGCATGCGCGATGGGCTTGCGACACTTCAAAAAGACGTCGCGGCCAGACACGCGAATGCTCGTGACTTCGCGAGCCTAACGAAAGAGCAGCAGGACGCGCTGTTGCGTGACCGCGAACAGACGCCCTTCTTCGAGCTCGCCCGGACGCTCACGCTGGCAGGCGTGCTATCCAGCCCAAAACACGGCGGCAACAGGAACTACATCGGCTGGAAGCTCGTGGGTCACGATCCGTCACCCACGTATCAACCACCCTTCGGTTATTACGATCGGCCCGCCATTCGGCGTCAGTTGTTAGGCGATAAGGGGAGCGACGCATGAGGGATCGCGCGCATCTCGGCCCACGCCATCAACAGCGCAGCGAAGTCGATTTCGTCGTGATTGGATCGGGTGCGGCCGGCGGCGTTATGGCACGCGAGCTCGCACGCGCCGGCTTCTCGGTCGTGGTTCTGGAGCAAGGCCCGTATCTCAACCGCGCCGACTTCCATCACGACGACTTCGAAGTGCTCGTCCTCGGCAAGTACACCGGCAATCCCGCCGATCGGCCGCACACGCACCGGCTCACACCTAACGAAGAGGCGAAGCAACGCGAGTACCTGATCTACGCCAAGCTGGTCGGCGGTAGCTCAGTACACTTCGCCGCCAATTACTGGCGCTTCCGCGAGATCGACTTTGTCGAAAAGACGCGCAAGGGTGCCGTGGCCGGCACGTCGTTCGACGATTGGCCGATTACATATGCGGATCTGGAGCCGTACTACACGCGTGCGGAATGGGAGGTTGGCGTCTCGGGACAGGCAGGCGTCAACCCTAACGACGCGCCGCGCAGCCGTCCGTACCCCATGCCGCCGCTTCCGATCACTGGTAGTGGGGCCGTCATGGAAATTGGCGCCAAAAAGCTCGGCTGGCTCGCCCAGCCGGCTCCAATGGCGATCCTCTCACGGCCCTATCGCGGGCGCTCGGCGTGCATGAACTGCGGTTTTTGCTGGGGATTCGGCTGCGAGTGGGGCGCGAAGTCCAGCTCTCTCTTCTCGATGATTCCCGATGCGGTCAAGACGGGGCGCTGCGAGATACGGCCTAACAGCTATGTGCATCGCATCGAGACGAACGAGAGCGGGCGCGTGACCGGCGTCGTGTACTTCGATTCTCGCAAGCGCGAACAGCGGCAACGTGCCAAGGCCGTCGTTCTCTCGGCAAACGGCGCCGAGTCGGCGCGGCTGCTGCTGTTGTCGACGTCGAACCGATTCCCGCGCGGGCTGGCTAACTCGAGTGGCCTCGTTGGGAAGAATCTCATGTTCAACGGTGGGTCGGTAACCGGTGCGCGTTACGAACACGCGGTTAACGCTCAGAAAGGGGCGCCAGTCTCACGCATCGTAATCGGTGATTACGAGCTGCCCGAGTCGTTAGGCCTCACGGGAGGCGGAGGGATGGATTTCCGCGGCGGATCCGGGCCGTTCCTGTGGACGATGTTCAACGGGCCACTCGAAGGGCCGCGCTGGGGGATGCGGTTCAAGAAGATGCTACGCGACTACTACACGACGTCGCTCATCGCGCTGACGCACACGTCATCCCTACCTGTTGAAGCCAACGCGATCGATCTCGATCCGACGCTCAAGGATGCCTGGGGGGTTCCGGCGATCCGGGTCACATACAAGGAGCACGACAACGACGTAAAGCTGATTAAGTACATGCAGGACCGCAGCGTTCAGCTGCTGGAGGCATCGGGCGCGCTCGAGATGTGGCGTTATCCGGTCGGCGAAGACCCTGGTGCTGGCTTTCATTTGTTAGGCACGTGTCGCATGGGGAACGACGCGTCGCGATCCGTCGTCGACAAATTCCATCGCGCGCACGACGTCAAAAACCTCTTCATCGTGGACGGCAGTTCCTTCGTCACGTCCGGTCGGGGTCAGCCGACGCTGACGATTCAAGCGCTGGCGTTTCGCGCCGCCGAGTATCTCGTAAAGGCTGCGAAGGCTGGGGACGTGTGACGGAAATTGACCGCGTCGCCGAGCGGTTGCGGACGGTGATGCGGATCGCAGTGCTCACTGGCGCAGGGATTTCCGCTGAGTCAGGAATTCCGACCTTTCGCGAAGCGCAAACAGGATTGTGGTCGCGCTTTCGCCCGGAGGATCTCGCCTCCCCGGAAGCCTTCGCCCGCGATCCCAAGACCGTCTGGGACTGGTACAGGTGGCGTCGCGAGCTGGTGGATCGCGCGGCACCTAACGAGGGCCACAAAGCGATCGCCGAGCTCCAGCGCCGTGTGCCGGGCACAGTTCTCATAACGCAGAACGTCGATGGGCTGCACCAATCAGCCGGATCCGAAGCGATCGAGCTGCACGGATCGATCCGGCGCGCACGCTGCACCGCGTGTCACGCGAAGCGCGAATGGTCGGCTGACGAATCCGAATTCCCGCCACACTGCAACTGCGGATCGATGCTTCGGCCTGACATCGTCTGGTTCGGCGAGATGCTCCCCGAGGACGCGCTCGCACGTGCATTCGCAGCGGCGGAGT
>CBQVAZ010000595.1:0-2809 GCA_967720205.1 uncultured Gemmatimonadaceae bacterium
CGACAATCGTGTCGGCTCGTGAGGCGCTGATGGTCGTGTGGGGATCAGGAAAGGGACTGACGCTGTCGAGGATGCTCGCGGCCGAGCGTTACCAGCCCGACTGGCCGGCAACGCTCGTGCACGAGTGTGCGCGCGGAGAGATCATCGCCGACGAGGCGGCGGCGTCCGCATCCCGGAATCAGCAGTAAGCACCGCGCATCGCCTCTACCGCTTGGACAAGGATCACGGCGGGTAGACGTGGATTCACGGTTATATCTCCGGCTGCATCGTTAGGCACTCATGGACCAGCGGCATCCAACAGCTTGCGTCCTTCCTCGTCCGCTCGCAGCGGACCCCAGGCGGGACACGTCGGGAAAGCGAGATACGATTCGCGTGCCTCGATGCCACGAGCGACAAGCGCCCGTGCCTCGTCCAGTCGGCCGGCCGATGCGGCGATCGCACCCTGCTCTGACCAACCTACGTACGTCGTGCGTGCACGTTCCGTGATCTCGCGAAAGATATGCTCGGCAGCATCACGATTACCGAGACGCGAATGCGAGGCCGCTACCTCGGCGAGGATGCGCGATCCCCTGCGGGACATCTGCAGGGCCGGCTCGGCCGCCTCCAGCGCTTCGGCGTCTCGTCCCATAGCAGCCAACGTCCACACGAGAGTCCAGCGCCCGGTGAACGCCGCCGGATCGAGCTCGATCGCATGCTTGGCCTCTGCGACTGCTTCTACGTGGCGGCCCGTTGACGAGAGACTCCATCCGCGCAGTGCAGCTGCCCACGCGTTGAGCGGATCGAGCCCGGTCGCGTACTCAAGATCGCGCAATGCGTGTTCTCGGACGTCCTCTGCGGCACCGTGTCGGTAGGAATTGACGAACGCGCGCTCCACGATGGACCTAACGTGCAGCGGGTCGATGGCGAGCGCACGATCGGTGATTGCACTGCCGGCGGCGAAGTCCCAATCAAACACCGCCGCAATGTTCGCGAGCGTCGCCAAGGCTTCGACCTGACGCGGATCGAGTGACAGCGCGCGTTGCGCCGCGGCACGAGCGCGCGGAATGACGGCGCCCGTAGGCGCCATACCGTATATCGCGAACAGCCGGTTCGCGTCAGCGAACAGCGCGTGTGCTTCGGCGAGCTCGGGATCGAGTGCGAGCGCCTGCTCGAAGCACTCCGCGGCGCGCACGATCGACGGTCCACGCTGAGCGACAAGGACACGCCCACGTAGCAGGAGCTCGTACGCCTCGACGTTGCGCGGGCCCGCGCGCGTGTCACGCGTGGTGGTGCTGTCGCGTAGAGACACTTCGAGCTTGGCGCCGATCATCCCCGCAATTTCGTCCTGCAGCGCGAAGACATCCGTCATCTCGCGATCAAAGCGTTCGGACCAGAGGTGACATCCGTCCGCTGCGTTGATCAACTGCGCCGTGACGCGCAGGCGATTCCCTGCTTTACGCACGCTCCCTTCGAGCACAGTGCGCACGCCGAGTCGATCGGCGATGACGCGAAGGTCCTCGTTTTTTCCTTTGAAGGCGAACGACGAGGTGCGTGCGGCGACGCGCAGCTCCTTGTGCTGCGACAGCACATTGATGATCTCCTCGGTGATGCCATCGGCGAAGTACTCATCGTCGATCGCGGAGCTCATGTTGGCAAAGGGGAGCACCGCTACCGACTTGTCCGCCGATGTCACCGGTTCGACGTTCGTCGAACGCAGCGCCGCGATCACGAGTGCGCCTGTAGCCGGACGTTCGTTAGGCGACTTGGCGAGGAGGCGCGCCACTGTTCGGCTTAAGGAAACTGGCACGGAGGGGCGGACGTCTATGACCTCGCGTGGTGTCTGAACGAGTCGGCTCGCGATTACAGCCTGGAGCGAGCCGCCGGTGAACGGAGTCTGACCGGTCAGCATTTCATAGAGGACGCAGCCTAACGAGAAGAAATCGCTACGGCCGTCGATCGCGTCCCCGGTCGCTTGCTCGGGGCTCATGTACGCCGGAGTCCCGACTGTCACACCAATCTGAGTCAGCGTGGACGCTTCGCTCGCTGCCGCCGCGATCGCCTTGCCGATTCCGAAATCGGCGACGATCGCGTGGCCCTCGTGCAGTAGGATGTTCTCGGGTTTGATGTCGCGATGGACGACGTCATGGCGGTGAGCGTAATCGAGAGCGTCTGCCACCTCCGTCGCGATTCGCAGCGCCAGCTCTACCGGTAGTTGCCGCTCTCCAGTTAGGCGGGATCGCACCGTCTGGCCCTCCATCACTGGCATCACGAAGAACAGGAAACCAGCGGCCTCGCCCGAGTCGTACAGCGGCAGGATGTGCGGGTGATTGAGGCGAGCCGCGAGTCGGATTTCGCGAATGAAGCGTTCGCGCGCCAGGGATTCGGCGACTTCGGAGCGCAGGACTTTGACGGCGACGTCGCGGTCGTGGCGCAGGTCCCGCGCGAGATAGACAGTCGCCATGCCGCCCGCGCCGAGCGCTCGTTCGACGCGATAGCGATCCGCGAGCGCGGTCGTGAGCATGGAAGGGATCGAAGTCACGCCGCAATGTGGTGGCCGCGGAGCCAATTGTCACTGCGACTTTTGCCGCGATCGTCTGCGCTAGTTCTTGATCTCGAACTCCGTCACCATGCCCTGCGTCTGCGTGGTTTGCGAAGCCGCTCGGTCCATCGGCCCGCGGATGGATCTGTCCGAGCCAGCAATCTTAGCAAAGCACCCCGCATCGCCTAACGTCTCAGCTCTTGATCGTCTTTGTTGCCTCGTCCCAGGTGACCTGTGTGCTTCTGAAGTACGACTCGTTCGCCATGTGACAGGCGAGCGCCGCGTGATGGC
>CBQVAZ010000596.1:0-2806 GCA_967720205.1 uncultured Gemmatimonadaceae bacterium
GTTCCCCTCGATCCGGTTGTGGCTGGAGCCTTCGAGGTGGAGGCCGACCGAGTTACCCACGAACTCGTTATGCAGGATCTCGCTGTCGTTGATCTCTTTGAGCAGGAGGCCGTACGCGTTACTTCCCCAATTGTGCTCGAAGCGATTGGCGAGCATGTGGACGCGCTTTGTGTACATCACGGCGACGCCGGCGCCGTTGTCGCGAAATACATTGTCCTGATAACGGCAATCGTCCGAGAACATGAAGTGCAGGCCGTAGCGGTCACTTCGCTCGCTCACGTTGCGTAGCACCTGGCTCGACTTCACGAACTCGAAGTAGATGCCGTCGCGATGGCCGCTCACGCGATTGTCAGTGACCAGAACGCGTTCGCTCTGCCACAGGTGGATGCCGTTTCCTGACACCGTTTGCGATTTTTCGTTTCCGCGCACGGTGTTGTTGTGCACGACGCAGTCGCTGACGCGCGCGAGATAGATCGCGAAGAACGCGTCCTCAACGCGATTGTCTTCGACGCGGCAGTTGCGACGCCCATCGACGCGCAGCGCGGCGCGGTCTTCGACATGACTCGCCCCCGTGTTGCGCAATACGAAGCCTCGCACAGTGACGTCGTCAGCTGCGATTTCGATGAGCCCGCGCAACCCTTCGCCATCCAGCACAGCGACGCCCGCACCGTCGAGGGTCACTGGCACCGTTATGCGAAGCGTAGGCTCCGTGTAGGTGCCCCGCGCTACGCTGATCCGCGCACCGGGCCGTGCGATCGAGAGAGCGGCTGCGATGCTCCGTATCTCGCCGGTCTGATCGACGATGATGCTCTGACGGTCAAACGTTAGGCCGCTGTCGCGGGTTGCCGCCGCGGGTGCCGTAGGGATGACCTGCTGGCTGCGCACCAGCGCGACGACGTCTGGCCAGCGCATTTGGGCAGCGCCGTATTGAGCTGTTTGTCGGGCGTCCAGCGGCGACGCGAGCGCGATCAGCGATCTACCCATGGGACTGTGCACGGCCGCCGCCCTTACGAAGAGCGCGCTGTCGACTGCAACTAGCTTCGATGTCGAGTAGTCGGCGACCCAGACGCCGCGTACGTCATTTCGGTCCGCCGCGTCGAGATAAAAGGACGCGAGGCACTCGATGGAATCGAACGTGTAGATGCGGCCGTTCGTCACCTGCAACTCGCCGCCGAGGCGCACATCCGAGACGCTCATGCGGCAGTAATCGCACGCGTCGGTCCCCGCCACGAGCTCTCGTGGCGCACTACTGCACGCTGAGAGCGCGAGCAGAAGGCCGGCGAGTGTCGAGGAGGCCCGCAGCATCTGACGTTAGGCGGCGAGCGCAGGCGCGCCGGAACGCGCTCTGGCGTCGGCCTTTGTGCGTTTCGTCGAGCGGTCGCTGATCAGCGACACAACGCCAAGCGCGACAGAGAGCCCGAGCACGATCGTGCCGGCGCCCGGGAGCGAAGTCGCTCGGAAATTCAGCAGTTGCTTCGTGCCGATGAGCGGCGGCTGATAGTTCATGCCGGGCACTTTGATGATCGCGTTCTCCATATCCAGGTCGTGCCCATACTCGTATTCCCACTTCCAGAAATCGACGAGGCCCGCGATCGCGAGCACCAGAAAGGCCGCGACCCACACACGCGCGAGCCGCCGGCTGCCGCGCCACGCGACCACGAGCCCCAACGCCACGAGTACGCCTAACGCATACGGCATCAGCGTTAGCTCCGGAATCGCTTCCGGGACGATCCGTTTCATGCCGATGTAGTGATTCAGGTTGTTGATGCTGTTGAGGTCGTTCGGCGTCATCCCCGTGATCGTGTTGATCCACACGCGCATTCCCAAGCCTTCGGGGTATTGCGGCGCATGGAGGTACACGTTCCACAGCGGCAGCACGAACGCCAGCACGGCGATGAGCGCTGCGAGCGCGAAGAGAACTCGGGCACGGGGTGACATTGGGCGTTTCGTTAGGTGAGCGGCAGCATCTAGTTGGCCTTGACCGGCGCAGCCTGTGTCTTGCCTAACCACCAGCGAAGCGGCGGCGCCTCACCGACGGCACTCACGCGAATGTACCCCTGCATTTCCTGATGCAGCGCGGAGCAGAAGTCGGTGCAGTAGAACGGATACACACCGGGGAACTTGGCCACCCATTTGAGTGTGCGCGTCTCGCCAGGCATGATCAAAAGCTCGGCGTCGTGCGCGGAACCGATCGTCGCCATGCCGTGCGGCACGTCCCAGTCTTGCTCCAGGTTCGTGACGTGGAAGTACACAGTATCACCGACCTGAATCCCTTCGATGTTGTCAGGCGCGAAGTGGCTGCGGATTGCCGTTAGCTTGACGTGCACTGCCTTCCCCTGACGCGTGGCGCCGGTCTCCTTTTCCGACTTGGCGACGAACTCGTGGTTGTTCTCGGCGAGCTTGTAGAACTTCACCTGGCGATCCTTGATGATCTTCGCCTCGATCGCTTGCGCGTAGTGCGGCTCGCCGATCGTGGGGAAGTCGAGCAGCAGTTTCATCTTGTCGCCGGTGATGTCAAAGAGCTGCGCCGATTGCGCGAGCTCAGCGCCGGTCGGCAGAAAGCGATCCTTTGTGATCTTGTTGAGCGCCAGCATGTACTTCCCGTACGGCTTGCGCGTGTCGCCGCCGAGTACCATGAGATGCCCGATCGAGTAGTACGTCGGCACGCGATCGACAACTTCGCATCCCGGCAGCGTGTATTTCACAATTTCCGATGAAATGAAGACCGACGTGTACGCGTGGCCTTTCCCGTCGAATTCAGTGTGCAGTGGACCGAGGCCAGGGTTCTTCACTTCACAGAAGTTCA
>CBQVAZ010000597.1:0-2800 GCA_967720205.1 uncultured Gemmatimonadaceae bacterium
CGCCGATTCAGTTGCGTCATTCTTCACGCCTAACGGCACGCTCTTCGAGCCTGGTATCTTTCCGATTCAAACTCGAGACTCGATTCGCGCGTTCATGGCGTCGTTTCCCGGCGTCAGGGTCGAGGTGGCAACAGCTACGCCGGACACGATTGAAGTCTTTGGCGATGCGGCTTTACTCTGGGGATCGTACTTCGAGCGGCTCGCCTTCCCCGGCCAGCCGCTCAGCGAACAGCACGGGAAGTTTGTGATCGAGTGGCGGCGCCAGCCCGACGGCGCCTGGTTGATTCATCGTTACTACCGAGTCCCGCTTCCCGCCGCTCCTGCACGCCGTTAGGTAGCGCAGGCTCGCGACGGCCCGCGGGCTTCCTCGAGATCACCATCGTCACGCAAGGCGCCATGCCCCACGCCGCTAGCCTGATCACGCTCATCGCCGCCGGCCTCGGGCTCGCGTTGGTCATGGGCTATTTGGCGACGCGTCTGCGCCTTCCGCCGCTCGTCGGCTACCTGCTCGCGGGTGTCGTCATCGGCCCAGCCACGCCTGGATTGGTCGCGGATATCGGGCTCGCCAGGGAACTCGCCGAACTCGGCGTGATGCTCATGATGTTCGGTGTCGGGCTGCACTTCTCGTTCGAGGATCTGCTCTCCGTCCGGCGCGTCGCAGCGCCAGGAGCGCTGGTGCAAATGGCGCTTGCGACCGCGTTAGGCGGCGCTTTGGCGCTCTGGTGGGGATGGGGCGCCAGCGGCGCATTGGTGTTCGGGTTGGCGCTCTCCGTGGCGAGTACTGTCGTGGTGCTCCGTGCACTGGAGGCGCGTGGACTACTCACCTCCGTCAACGGGCACATCGCCGTTGGTTGGCTCGTCGTTCAAGACCTCGTCGTGGTACTGATCCTCGTGCTTCTGCCCACGCTTGTGCACCTCTTTGCAGGAGGCGACGCAGCGACGGCGGCACCGAGATCGGTGTGGGTCGAGTTGGCGCTAACGCTTGGTAAAGTCGCCGCGTTCGTAGCGTTGATTCTCGTCGTCGGCCAACGACTCTTTCCGCGATTTCTCTGGCTCGTCGCGCGTACGGGCTCGCGCGAGCTCTTTACGCTGGCCGTCATCTTCGCGGCCGTCGGCGTGGCGTTCCTGGCGGCCAAGCTTTTCAGCGTCTCATTTGCGTTAGGCGCTTTCTTCGGCGGCACGATGCTCCGTGAGTCGTCCCTCAGTCACCGCGCGGCGGAAGAATCGCTTCCACTGCGCGATGCCTTCTCGGTCCTCTTCTTCGTGTCAGTTGGGATGTTGCTGGATCCGCAGGTGTTCATCCAGGAGCCGCTCAAGCTCATCGCGGTTGTGGCAGTGGTCATGATTGGCACGCCCCTGGCCGCCGCCGCCTTTGTTCTCGCGCTGCGCTACCCACTCAACAGCGCGCTCACCGTCGGCGCCAGCCTCGCGCAGATCGGCGAGTTTTCCTTCATTCTCGCCGGACTCGGTGTAACGCTCCGCGTGCTGCCGATCGAAGGCCAGAACCTCATCCTGGCCGCCGCGCTGATCTCGATATCTCTCAACCCCATACTCTTTGCCGCCATCGAGCCCGCGCAGAAATGGATCCGCTCCAAGTCCACGCTCGCGCGCGCACTCGAGCGCAGTGACGATCCCCTTGCGGAGCTTCCGTCGACGGTGGACGTCGAGACGTTATCAGGACATGTGCTGCTTGTCGGCTACGGGCGCGTCGGAAGCCGTATCGCCGAAGCGTTAGGCGCGAACGGGATACGCTACGTCGTCGCCGAACAGAACCGTGAAATCGTGGAGCGGCTGCGTGAGCGGAACATCAACGCCGTGTCTGGGGACGCGTCGGACCCTGCCGTGCTCATTCAGGCGCACGTGGCGCGCGCAGGAATGCTGGTGATCGCGACGCCCAGCACATTGCACATGCGCAAGATGGTCGAGATCGCTCGCGCGCTGAATCCAAAGATCGAGGTGCTTCTGCGCACGCACACGGACGAAGAGTCCGCGTTGCTCGAGGCCGATCGAATCGGGAAAGCCTTCATGGGCGAGCATGAGTTGGCGCTCGCCATGTCGCAGCACATCGTGAGCCGATGGACGTCCGCACAGCGGCATCCCTGATACGAGCCGCTGTCCGTCCCGGTGCCGCGACGTGGGCCGATCTCGGCGCCGGCTCGGGTACGTTCACGCGAGCGCTGCTCACGCTCCTTGGCCCCGAGGGTCGTGTCTTCGCTGTCGACAAGGACGCGTCGGCACTCGCCGAATTGCGCGACGCCAGCAGCGGTACCGCGTTAGGTGCTCGAGTTGTCCTGCTGCTTCACGACTTCCGCAAGCCGCACGACTTTCCGCCGCTCGATGGAGTGCTGCTGGCCAATGCGCTGCACTTCGTGGCGCCTGACGAGCAAGCCGCTGTGCTGACGCGACTCAAGAACTACTTGCGGCCCGACGGGCGTCTGGTCGTCGTGGATTACGATGGCCGCGCTGCGAACGCGTGGGTACCGCATCCAGTCTCGCAACGACGCCTCACTGAACTGTTCGAGGGCATCGGACTCGCGCCCCCTGCTGTCGCGGGAAACCGGCCCTCCCGATACGGCGGCACACTGTACGCGGCCTGGAGCGCCGTATCGGGATCGTCCTCGGACAAGGGCGCCTAAACGCGCTACTTCACGGTTGCCGTGAGCGTGGGCTTGAAGAGCAAACCGTTCTGCGAGATCGAGTTCCCGCGCATCACGAAACTGTTTCCGACATCGAAGTCGATGACAAGGACCGTCGCGTTCTGCGAGGTCACTGCAACACCGCCATCGATGTTGATCTTGAG
>CBQVAZ010000598.1:0-2791 GCA_967720205.1 uncultured Gemmatimonadaceae bacterium
GATGTCTTTGCGCGCGGATACGCGTCGTCCGGCGCCACCCAGTCGTCGGCCAGCCGGCACCAGCAATCCGCCATGCCAGCATATGCCCGCGCGTATCCGGGCTCGAGCAACAGCACGCGCTGATAGAAATCGAGACTCTTGCGAAGACTTGGCTCGCTGAAGCGGTGATAGAAGAAACGCGCCTTCAGATAGATGTTGTACGCCTCCAGGTTCTTCGTCGGCACGACCAGCTGATCCGAGTCGCTGCCTAACCGCAGCTTCAGCGATTCGACTATCGCGCGCGAGATCTCGTCCTGGATGGCGAAGACGTCCTCGAACTGGCGGTCGTAGGATTCGGCCCAGAGTTGATATCCGTTGTCCACGTTGACCAGCTGCGCCGAAATGCGGATCCGGTTCCCGATCTTGCGCACGCTACCCTCGAGCACCGTGGCGACGCCGAGCTTCTCCCCAATTTCCTTCACGGGCACTGACTTTCCCTTGAACGCGAAGCAAGAGCTGCGGGAAGCGACAAGGAGCCCCGGCACCTTCGCCAGCGCGTTGATGATCTCCTCGCTCATCCCGTCAGCGAAGTACTCGTTCTCAGGGTCCGCGCTCATGTTGGCGAGCGGGAGGACCGCAACCGACTTCTGCGATGTGGCCTTTCGTTCTGCGGTGCCGAGTGCTGGAGTGGTGTGCGTTGTGTGCTTGAAGTTCTCCAGAGCCTCGGCCAACTGCGCGGAAGTGAGACGATCCGCCGGGCTGCGCGCCAGCGCGCGCGTAATGAGGTCGTCGACCGCCTGAGGCACTTCCCGCGTGGTGCGCACTTTGGGAATCGGCGAGACGAAGCGCTTGACGATCATGGCCTGTGCTGTCGGTCCCGTGAACGGAAGCTCGCCAGACAGCATCTCGTAGATCACGCAACCAACACTGTATACGTCGCTGCGTCCATCAACCGAGCCATCGCCGGACGCCTGCTCGGGACTCATGTACGCCGGAGTCCCAACGGCTACGCCCGTACGTGTCGTGGAAGCGGTTCCTTCGCTCAACGCCTTGCCGATTCCGAAGTCCGCAACGAGTGCGGAGCCTTCGTGCAGCAGGATGTTCTCCGGTTTGATATCGCGGTGGATGACGTGGTGGCGGTGTGCGTAAGCGAGCGCCGCGGCGACTTCGCGCGCGATGCGCATTGCGTCAGGCAGGGAGAGCTGCTTTTCGCGCGTTAGGCGGTCGCGGAGGGATTGGCCCTCCATGTTAGGCATGACATAGAACAGCAACCCTCCTGCGTCACCGGAGTCGTAGACGGGAAGGATGTGGGGATGCGTGAGACCGGCCGCGAGCCTGATCTCCCTGAGGAAGCGCTCGGCGCCTATTTCGGCAGATACTTCTGGACGCAGGGCTTTGAGAGCGATGCGGCGGCCGTGGCGTTCGTCGGTGGCCAGAAAGACGATCGCCATTCCGCCTTCGCCCAGCTGCCGCTCGATGGTGTAGCGGCCCGCAAGCTCTTGCGAGAGGCGGTCCTGAAGGGAACTCATGTGGTCGCTAAATTGATCACTGCGGCACGTCGTGGCTAGTCGGGATTCGTTCGTGCTGGTTAGGCGCTACTGCTCACCGGTAAACGCTCATGATTTTCACCGTCCTAGGCTGGCTTATCGGGGTCGCCACGGGCCTGGCGCTCGGCAGCGCAATCCTGATCAGCTTCGCGATCTCATTGCCGCCACTGCTGCTCTCCATCATAAGCGCCCTGCCGGCGCTGCCCTTCACCATAGCGCCGGCGGTCGCGATCATCGTGCTCGTCGCGTTCTACATCCTGGCCTATGCGATTGCCACGCTGAGCCTGACAGCGGTGCTTCCCCCGTTCACGCCGCCACTCACTGCGCAAGTCGCCACGCCGGCCGCGGTGTCGGTGAGAGTAGGTGCGGCGCCGGGTGAGCTGTTCGCGCGAGGACTGTTGATCGGCGCAACAGCGATGCTGAATGCGATGGGCGCGATCCTGTGGCCGGGCTCCCCGGGGGCGTTTCTGTCCGTCTGGTGCTTCACTGTCATCTCACTCGCCATCATCACCCCCGTCGCCCGCAGCCCGTTCTATCACGGCTTCCTCGGATGGTCGGCCTGGCTTTTTCCAATGTCTTACATCGCGACGGCCATCGGGCTGCTGCTGTTCATCGTCAATGCGCCGTTTGCATTCGCGGCGGCCGGCATCGCTGCGTTTCGCCTCGATTTCAGCACGGGCGTTATCGAGACGACGGGTGGGATCACTGGAATCACTGGTTTCGGTAGCGGCTTACCTCCGGGGGGAGCCGCTGGTTTCTCGTTAGGCAACTTCAATTTCCTCGTAACCGGATCGGCCCAGGACAGCTTTCTGCTGCGCAACGTGTCTTCGCACGAAACCGGGCACACGCTCAATACAGCCGCCTTGGGTGGCGTCGTGCTTTGGATCAACGCCATCGACGAAAACGTTCCACCGCTCGCAAAGCTCAACATGGCGTACGGCGAACTGACCGCGGAAAGCCATGCGCAGGGGTTGCCGCCCGATGTGATCGCGAGGGTCGACTTCTTCGTCGGCATCTGGGGGTGAGAATGGCCAACACGATTGTCATCTCATCAAAAGATGAAGCACGCGCACTGCTGACGCGCGGCATGCACATGTTCAATGGTCGCGACGACGTTGTCATCACAATGGCGGGCATTCCTCCGACAGATCGCAAGCGCTGGAACGCGTCGCTCAGCTTCTGGCAGAACGTTTGTGGCTGCCAACCGGGTGCCATCTGCGCGCTTGCTGCGATCGCATACTGCATTGCCACACCGCCAGTGCCGT
>CBQVAZ010000599.1:0-2789 GCA_967720205.1 uncultured Gemmatimonadaceae bacterium
GTCGTGGTGTTCAAATCGCCTGATCAGATCGATCAACCGGAAGATCCGAATCCCACGCTCGTCAAACGCATCATCGGAATGCCCGGCGATACGCTGTATATGCGATCGGCGAAACTCTTCGTGAATGGCGTTCCGCAGAGCGAGCCGTACGCGGAGGGGTCGGAACCCGGTGCCGACGAACAGAGTCTGCTGTTCGACTGGCAAAAGAAGTACTCGCTCAGGGAGTCGCGTTTCGGCGCTGCACCTGAGCAACCGTCGCACGACAACTGGGGCCCGCTCGTCGTCCCGCCGAAGCACTACTTCATGATGGGCGACAATCGCTACAACTCAAAAGACTCGCGCTATTGGGGACTGGTGCCGCGCGAGAATATTCGCGGCCGACCGATGTTCGTGTACTACTCGTGGAACGCGGATAGTGATCGAGCGCTTCCTGCGCTAACCGATATTCGGTGGAAGCGGATTGGACATTGGATTAGGTAATTCAACAAAAGCTGTCGGCTGTCAGCCGGCAGCTGACGGCTGACAGCAGCTGGCGGTTCTTGAGCATCGACGGGAGAGGTGGGACTTTATCTCCCGTCGTTCTTTTTTGAGGTCTTGCGATGTTGCTCTTAGCCGGACTTGCCGCACTCACGATCGCACAGGCAAAAGCTGCGCAGACGAAAGTCGATGTCGATTCGATTGGCGAAGCTGGACTGAGAGCTCCGGTCGAGGTTCGCTACGACCGCTGGGGCGTTCCGCACATCTACGCGCGCAACCAGCACGATCTCTTCTTCGCGCAAGGCTACGGCGCCGCACGCGATCGACTCTTCCAGATGGCACGGTGGCGGCGCCAATCCGAGGGCCGTCTCGCGGAAGTGTTAGGCGCCAGCGCTGTCGACCGCGATCGCTTCGCGCGGCTCTTCAAGTACCGCGGCGACATCGAGCGCGACTGGCAGACATACGCGCCGGATACCAAGTCGATCGCGGAGGCGTTCGTCGGCGGCGTGAATGCGTACATCGCGCGCGCGAAACGAGCCGGCTCGCTGCCGCCCGAGTTCGCCTTGTTAGGCTTTCAGCCGGAGCCGTGGCCCGTCGAAACGCCGCTTGCCCGCGTGACTGGATTGGCGGGTACGGGGAACGCGTCGAGCGAAGTGCTGCGCGCGCAGCTCGTGAGCGCATTCGGCGCACAACGCGCCAATGAGCTGTACCGCCCCGATCCGTTTCGCGCATTGGATCCTGTACCCGGTCTCGAGCTGGCCGGCATCGGACCGTCCGCGTTAGGCGGCTCCGGCGCAACCTTCAGCGACGTTCCCTACGCGCGCATGGAGGGGTCGAACAACTGGGTCGTGAGCGGCAGCAAGACTGTGACGGGGAAGCCGATTCTCGCGAACGATCCGCACCGCATCATCACCAATCCGGCGGTGCGTTACATCACGCACCTCGTGGCGCCGGGATGGAACGTGATCGGAGCCGGCGAACCGGCGAGTCCTGGCGTGGCGATCGGGCATAACGAGCGCATCGCGTTCGGCCTAACGGTTGTTGGCATGGACCAGCAGGATCTCTACGTCGCCAAGGTGCAGCGCTGCGGCTCGGCGACGTGCACCTGGTACCGCGGAGCGTGGAAGCCGATCCGTGTGATCAATGAGACGATTCGCGTCAGGGGCCAGGGGCAGCGCGCTGTGCGCTTGGAGTACACAGACCAAGGGCCAATTGTCGCGTACGACAGCACGCGCACACGCGCGTTCGTCGTGCGCAGCGTGCACCAGGAGCCGGGCACGGCACCGTATCTCGCGTCGCTTTCGTTAGGCAGGGCTCGCAACTGGCGCGAGTTCGAGTCGGCCATGGCACGCTGGCTCATGCCGAGTGAGAACATGATCTACGCGGATGTGGATGGAAACATCGGCTGGATCGCGGGCGGCATCATGCCGCGCCGCAGTTGGAGCGGCCTCCTTCCAGTGCCTGGAGACGGACGCTTCGAGTGGGACGGATTCGTCCCCGGTCAGCAGCTCCCGCGCGCGGTCAATCCGCCGAGCGGATTCATAGCCACAGCGAATCACAACATCCTCCCGCCCGGGTATCGCATACCGCTGAGCTACGAATGGGCGTCGCGCTATCGCATCGACCGCGTGAAAGAGGTGCTCTCGCAGAATCGCCGTTTCTCTGTCGACGACTTCAAGCGGCTGCAGCACGACGACTATTCGAAGCTCGCCGAAGTGCTCGTGCCTCCGCTGCTCGCCGCCGCGCATCGCACCGGCAGGGATGACGAGGCGACCTTCGCGCCGCTGCTCAATTGGAACTATCGCATGTCGCGCGACTCGCGCGCGGCGTTGCTGTTCAATGCGTGGGCACCCTTCGCGTATCGCCGCATGCTTGGCGCGTACAAACTCGGGCCCGCGGGTCAGCGGCTGCTCAACGCGACGGAGTACGAATGGCTGGAACAGGAAGTGAAGCAGCCAGGTCGCGCGTTAGGCGCGAATCCGGAGCGTGCGCGCGACTCGCTGTTGCTGCTCGCGATGGACGACGCCGTCGAAAGCCTGACGAAGCGTTTCGGTTCCGACAAGCGGAAGTGGGTGTGGGGCGACGTGCACGTTGCGCGATTCCGCCACCCGCTTTCGGCGAAATACGATCTGCCGGCCGCGCCGCGCGGTGGCGACGGGAGCACGGTGTACATGACGGGCGGGCCCGAGTTCAGACAGTCGGCGGGCGCGTCGTATCGCGAGATCATCGATCTCGCCGATTTCGACAATTCGTGGGTGACGAATGTGCCCGGACAGTCTGCCGATCCACGCAGCAAGCACTATTCGGATCTG
>CBQVAZ010000600.1:0-2786 GCA_967720205.1 uncultured Gemmatimonadaceae bacterium
GCGGGAGTAGCTCAGCTGGTAGAGCGCAAGCCTTCCAAGCTTGATGTCGCGGGTTCGAGCCCCGTCTCCCGCTCTAACGATTGAGGGATACGGTGAAGGAATGTTTGCTCGCGTAGCTCAGTCGGTAGAGCACACCCTTGGTAAGGGTGAGGTCATCGGTTCAATCCCGATCGCGAGCTCTGGTAACGGACTTTTATTGATCTGATATGCCTCGAGAGAACATCATCCTCGCGTGCAACGACTGTAAGAATCGCAACTACTTCACGACGAAGAACCGGCGTGTGCATCCGGAGCGTGTGGAGTGGAAGAAGCATTGCCCGCGCTGCAACAAACACACGCTGCACAAGGAAACGAAGTAGCCGTGGCCGTAGATATCGCACAGGCGCCGACCGGAGGAGGGCCGGGCGTCATCGGGAAAGTCGTCTCTTTCTACCGCGAGACAATCGCGGAAATGAAGAAGGTGACGTGGCCCGACAAGACGCAAATCCGCCAGCTCTCGATCGGAGTGGTCGTGCTGTCGCTGTTCGTCGGATTGGTCATTTTCGTCGTGGACTGGGCGCTTCAGCTCATACTCGTTAGGGGCATCCCTTCGATCTTCCGCGGGTGAGATGAGCACACATCGGTTTTACGCGATCCAGACGACGGCGGGGCACGAGAACAAAGTGCGCTCGCTCATCCAGCGCCGGATCGATCAGGATCCGCGCGCTCCGGAAGAGCGCATGATTCGTCAGGCCCTGGTTCCGACGCAGGAAGTCGTCGAGATCAAGAACGGCAAGAAGGTGACCGTCGAACGCAAGCTGTATCCCGGGTACGTGCTGGTCGAAATGGTGTGGAATCAGGAAACGAGCCACGTCATCAACAGCATCCAGGGCGTCATCAAGTTCGTGGGCCACGGGCGCGATCCAATGGCGCTGCGGTCCGATGAGGTCAACCGGCTCCTCGGCATCGCCGATGAGACGGTCGAGGAAGAAGCAAAGGAAGAGATCCCATTCCTGATCGGTCAGGCGGTGGAGATCACCGAAGGACCGTTCACGGATTTCAGCGCGACTGTCGAGGACGTTTATCCGGACAAAGGAAAGGTGAAGGTCACGGTCAGTCTGTTCGGCCGGCCGACCAGCGTGGAGCTCGACTACTTGCAGCTTAGGGCCTATTAGCGCCTAACAAGTCGGTGGGGGATTGGCGGCAGCGCGCGAGGGAACTGCGGCGGCTGTCTCCGAGATGATCCCACTGCCGAATGCCGTTCACTACGGCGTTCGATCGTCGCAGTCACCGGCCCTTGCGCGGGGCGGCCACATGGCGAGGAGCGCACCGTCGGATACCACAACGACGCTAAACGGACCGTGGGAGTCGGCTGAAAGCGACGAGATCCAAGACCGCGAGATCGGCACCGCGTTAGGCGGCGTCGAGCACGGTCGTCCAACGCATCTCGCCGCTCCTCCAGCCTAACGCAGAGGAGAAATGCATGGCCAAGAAAGTCATCGGATTCGTCAAGCTGCAGATCCCGGCAGGTGCAGCGAACCCGGCGCCTCCAGTCGGAACTGCCCTGGGACCTCAGGGGATCAACATCATGGCCTTCGTGAAGGAGTTCAACTCCCGCACGCAGAGCCAGGCTGGGATGATCCTGCCCGTCGAAGTCACCATCTATTCCGACAAGTCCTTCACCTTCATCCTGAAGACGCCGCCCGCGGCGATCCTCCTGAAGAAGGAAGCAGGCATCGAGAAGGGCTCCGGCCAACCGAACCGCGACAAAGTCGGATCGGTGACCAAGGCGCAGGTGCGCAAGATCGCCGAGATCAAGATGCCTGACCTCAACTGTGACTCCATCGAGTCCGCGATGGCGATGATCGCCGGCGCGGCGCGCTCGATGGGGGTCGAGGTCAAGGACTGATGCGTACACACGGCAAGAAGTACATCGCCGCGGCGAAGCGGCGCGACATCGCGGCGCAGTACCAGCCGCGTCAGGCAATGGAAATCGTGAAGCAAGGCGCGTACGCCAAGTTCGACGAGACAATCGAAGTCGCCGTTAGGCTCGGCGTCGATCCGCGTCACGCCGATCAGATCGTGCGCGGTACCGTCGTACTCCCCGCCGGATCCGGCAAATCGGTGCGCGTGCTCGTGATCGCCGTCGGCGACAAGGCGCGCGAGGCCGAAGCCGCGGGCGCCGATTACGTCGGCGGCGAGTTCGTCCCGAAAATCAAAGAGGGATGGCTCGACTTCGACGTTCTCATCGCGACGCCCGATCAAATGGGTCAGGTCGGCCAGCTCGGACGCATCCTCGGTCCGCGCGGTCTCATGCCTAACCCGAAAGCTGGAACCGTCACGATGGACGTCGGTCGCGCGGTGCGCGAAAGCAAAGCAGGCAAAATCGAGTTTCGCGTGGATAAGAGCGGCAACGTGCACGCGGCGATCGGCAAGGCGTCGTTCAGCGTCGAAGCGCTGGAGCAGAACTTCGGCGCGTTCATGGATCAGATCGTTCGCCAGAAGCCGAGCGCTTCGAAAGGCGTGTACGTCCGCAACGTCTCGGTCTCGAGCACGATGGGTCCGGGGCTCAAGATCGACACTACTCCGTACCGGTAACTGCCAATGAAGCGAGCAGACAAAGAACAAGCTGTCACTGCATTGAGCGAGCAGATGCGGGGGATCAAGGCGCTGTACTTCACCGACTTCACGGGACTGAACGTGAAGCGCATGACGGACCTGCGCCGACGTTTTCGCAAAGCTGGCGTGCAGTACGTGGTCATCAAGAACACGCTGGCGCTGCGAGCAGCGAGCGCGAGCGGCCTAAC
>CBQVAZ010000601.1:0-2784 GCA_967720205.1 uncultured Gemmatimonadaceae bacterium
GTTTCTTGCGGATTCACTCCAGGCGCCGTGGGCAAAATCGACCCGTCGACGACGTACAAGCCACGCACGCCGAAGCGTTCCCCGTTAGGCATCACCCCGGCTTGGCTGGCACTCCGACCGATCCGGCAGGTGCCGTTGACGTGCGCGGAGAAAAGGGTCACGTCATTCGCCGCAACCGAAGCGGAGTCGATGGCGGCGATATCGGCCTCCGCATGTACGACAATCGGCCGCGTGTGCAACGTCATCACTTCGGCGGCTCCTCCGGCGAGCGCGATCCTGGCCGAGGCCGCGATCGATTCGCGCACGTGCTGCGCGTCGCCCGCGGCCAGCCTGTAGCGAATGCGCGGCGCGCCACCGCGTCCAACGGTCACGCTGCCGTTCGATTCGCCCTTGGCCACTCCATCACGCACAAGCGCGATGAGCGTCGCCAAGTTGCTCAGTTGCTTCATTCGGCTGAAGTGGTCCGAGCCAAATCCACTGGCAGCCGCAGCCGCCAGGCCGGGAGTGAGAGCGGGACACTCGATCCAGTATCCGTATCCATTGCTCTTGCGCGCGAACTCCGCGCATACGCTGGTCTGCGGGACACCAGCGAGCGGATATGCTTCGTTAGGCATTCGGGCCAGCAGGGCCGTTGTCGGGTGCAACCTGAGAAAACGACCCACGCCGCCCCCGCCCAGTCCGGAGCGCTGGAGGATGAGCGGTGTCTCCACAGCTCCTGCCGCCAGGACCACCACCGCCGCGTCCACGAGCAACTCGGCGCCGCCAGGAGCTCGAGCGTGCACGCGCTTCTGCGGCGGCTTGCCGCGTCCGGTATCGCGCGCAGTCACGACGATGCGCTCGACGGCGGCGTCGCTGACAATCCGCGCGCCGGCCGCGACGGCGCGTGGCAAGTACACCTCGAGCGCCGACTGTTTGGCACGGTAGCGGCAACCTAACGAGCATGTCCCGGCGCGAATGCAGCCGCGCGCGTTGATGCGCGCCGCTTCCACATGCCAACCGAGCGCTCGGGCACCGGCTATGAGCATGCGGTTGGGCGGGTTGTGCGCATCGTCCGGAACGACGGTCGCATGCACCTCCGCTTCAACGCGGTCGAAAACTTTCCCGAGGTCCGCGGCGGTCATCCCTTCAGTACCGTGCTCCTCCGCCCACTCCTGCAGCACGTGCTCGGGCGTGCGCAGCATCAACATCCAGTTCACCGTAGTGCCGCCACCTAACGCCGCGCCCTGGAGCAGCGTGAACGCCTGATCGTCTGTCGTGCGCAGCCCGCGATCGGCAAAAAGATCCGCGCCGATTTCATGTTCCCGCTCGCTGAAGTCGCTTGCGTCCACCGAGCGACCGCGCTCCAAAAGGATCACGTCGCGACCGGCTTCGGCGAGCCGCGCAGCTGCAACGGCGCCACCCGCTCCACTTCCAATCACGACGACGTCGGCGCGGAAATAGTGCGTGCCGGTCCACGTGGCGGCTGATCGCACTTGGCTCGCTTCGGGGCGTGGGTGTCGCAACGCGTCAGAAATGTGCCCATCGACAGCGCGAGCCACCGGCTCGTCGTCGCGCGGCGTGCCCTCGAGCGGGCCCTCCCAGGAAACTTGCGGCTCGCGCACGTGCAGCGGCGGACGGACGCCTAACGCTGCCTGCGGCTCCGGCTGCGCATAGTACGTCGACAAGACGAAGCGCCGCACCCCGTGAGCGATGCTGCGAGCGATCGCGATGCGGCTCGTCAGCCAGCGCTCGAACAGGTTCGCAGCTGCGGCGTCGCGAGATAGGCGAGCAAAGCGGCGGGCTACGACGAGATTCGCAAGCGGATTGTCCAGCAGTGAGGCGGCGAGCCTGAGTTGCTGTGCTATGTGCGATGGCGCCGTTCGCAACCGTTCAATCAGCGCTCGGCTCAGTACGTCGAGATCGGCGTGGTCGCCAACAACGATTCGCGCGATCTCCAGCAGTCGCCCTGCCCCGTTCATTTACTGTTCACTTGAGGCATCCCTCTAGCGCACTCTTCGGCGGTCGACGAGAGTTGTGTCGTCGCGCAGCCATCCGCCAGCGTTCGCATCCGGAAATGACCGCATCCTCATCGAAAAAAAACCGGAGCCGGAGCCCCGCGCCGAGCGCACGCTACGACAGTCTGTCGGATCCAAAAACCTTGGCGCTCTTCGTCGAGCGCCTCGACGCGGGCATCTATATCACGGATGCCGAGGGACGCTTTCTCGACGCCAATCCGGCATTTCTGCGGCTCTTCGGACTTGGCTCGAAGGAGGAGCTGGCGAGCGCGCGAGTGAGCGATTTCCTCGCGGAGCCCGAACGCCGTGGTGAGCTTCTGGCGCTGCTGGACGACCAAGGCTCAGTGCGCTCGTACGAGACCGAATTCGTTAGGCGTGACGGCTCTCGCATTGTCTTGAGCGACACCACGTACATGGTGCGCGACACGTCGTCTGGGAAGCCGATATACCATGGCATCGTTCTCGATGTGACGCACGCCAAGGCGATGGAAGCCGAGCTGCGCTCGCAGGTCATGCGCGACGCGCTCACGGGCTGCTACAACCGGCGCTACTTGCTGGAGCTCGAGGAGCGTACCAGCCAAGGCGCGTTAGGCTCCTGGGGCTGCGTCTTCGTCGATATCGATCGCTTCAAGCAATTCAACGACGAGTTCGGTCATCACCGCGGCGACGACGTTCTCCAGCGTATGGCGCGCTTTCTCATGCGTCACGTGCGCGCCGACGAACCGGTGATTCGCCTGGGTGGCGACGAATTCCTCGTCGTTCTCGTAGGCGCGGACCAGCAGAGGACCGA
>CBQVAZ010000602.1:0-2784 GCA_967720205.1 uncultured Gemmatimonadaceae bacterium
CTAACCCACGAGAGCCAACATGTACACGATCCGATACGCGGTTTCGTGCAGCTTGCTCGGCGCCGCTCTCACAGTGGGCGCAGCCGGCTGTTCTGACAGCTTCCTCGAAGTCAACAACCCTAACGTCATCGACGCATCCGAGGTCGATCCTGCGGCTACTGCCGGCACGCTGGCCGCATCGACGCAGCAGAACTTCGCCTCGGCGTACGGTACGGATATTCAGTTCAGCTCGCACTTCACCGGCGAGACGTACATCATGGAAACCAGCGGCGCGCAGAATGAGTACGGCCGCCGTGAAGTTTCCGATTTGAATGGCCAGAACCTGGCAATGTGGCGCGACATGCAGCTGGCAGTGGCGTCCGGCAAACTGCTGCTCGACCTAACGCTCCCGAACCCGACAACAAACATCAACATCGCGCGCGCGGCGACGTTCAGAGCCTTCGCGATGTTGTTTCTCGGTTCGGAGTGGTGCTCAGGCACTGTGTCGTCGGGGCCGGAGGTCGTCAACAACGCGATGCTCGACTCGGCGATCACTTGGTTCACCAAGGCGATCGATGTCGGCACCGCGAACGCGACGACGGATGGTCTGAATCTCGCGCGCGCATCTATGCTTGGGCGCGCTCGGGCGAAGCTGCAAAGAGGAGACAAGACCGGCGCGGTGACCGATGCCAATGCCGTTCCGGCGAACTTCAACTACAACCTCACGTATCAGGTCGATCTCGCAAATCGCGTGCGCCTTTCCAATGCGCTATGGCGAGGCACTGTCGATCGCAGCGTGATCAGCGTGCCGCCGTATTATCAAACGACAGATCCGCGCATCCCGTTCCTACCACCGGGGAAGCATCCGTACAACGCCTGGGACGCGGCAGCAGGTCCGTATTTCGTTCAGCAGAAATATCCGAGCTACGCATCACCGATCCGCCTCGCTTCAAAACTCGAAGCGGAGTACATCGCCGCCGAAGCGGGGGGCGACGTCACTGTGCAGCTCACGCTCATCAATCGACAGCGTGCCGCGGCGCAGCAGCCCGCGTACAGCGGTGCGACGGACGCAGCCAGTGTTCTCGCGGAGTTGTTCTTTCAGAAGGGCTTCGATTTCTGGCTCGAAGGAAAACGGCTCGCCGATTACCGTCGACAGCCTGTCGCCGCTTCGCGCTTTGTTCCCGTCACCGGATCGGCGTACTGGAGACCGAACTTGGGGACCATCGGGGCGCAGACTTGCTATCCGATCCCATTCGCCGAGAAGGACAACAACCCGAACATCTAGCCACAGCTTTCGAAGTACTAAAAAGGCAAGACAAAGGAACGGCGGGCGAAACTGCCCGCCGTTTTTTTGGGCGTTAGGCTGCCGACTTTCTAGCGGCCTCAGCGTAGCGCTCGCTGAGAAATGGCTCAGGCGCAGTTTGTGCGTTTCATCACACCGCTACCTGCTCGAACAACAGCTCGAGAGACTCTCGCGCTGCGGCACGGAGGTCTGCCAATGAATCGCCTAATTGCAATCGCAGTACTCGGAGCTCTCATCGCATGCGGGGGATCGACTGAATCCCCACTCGCGCCAAGCTCAACAACGCCGAACGACGCGAGTATCAACGGTGCCGGTACCAGTGCCGGAGTGGTCTATACCGGCCATGGGATCGCCGTCGACGCCACCGTACAGGGTTCAAACACCAAGTTGTGCGATACGGGGATGTTGCCGCGTGCGGGCGGCAGGATCGAGAACAAGGTGGCCGGATCCAGCATTTCCGGCGTCTTGAGCGCAAGCTCGCTCTATTGCATAACGATGAGCATGGACAGGAAGGGGATCACCGAGGCAACGGTATTCGGGCTCAGCCTCAACGTCGCCGGCAACACGATCCTGGCTGACAAGGTACACTCGATGGCAGGCGCTTTCTGCCCGCCGAACACTGCGGTGCCCACGAGCACCGGATCCGCGTTCGTCACGAATCTGCGGATCAATGGCAAAGCAGTGACGGTCAAAGCCAGCACGCCGAACCAGAAATTCGAGCTGCCTAACGGCTTCGTCATGTTCAACGAGCATTCGAGTTTCGTCACGCCATTTCACGCTGGGCGCACCGTGACAGGGCTGCGCGTCGTCATCACCAAGCCAGAGGGCGCCGCGGAAGTGATTCTCGCGCGCGCACTGACGCACATCGATTGTCCGTAGCCGCACGGCGTAGTTCCCTCGACTGGTTTCCTCCACTGAAAGCCTCGCGACAAGATCACGAGGCTTTTTTGTATCCAGGAGCGGCGGTGCAGCGAGGCGGCGTTTTGGACGGCTGGACACTCGGACTAGCGCGGCCCACGCGCGCCAGCGCGATAGCGCGCCGGCGTCGTCCCCAGGCTGCGATTGAAGATCTTCGTTAGGTGACTCTGGTCCGCGAATCCAGCCTCGAGCGCCAGCTCGGCGACTGGCCGTTCGGTCAGGGCGAGCTCACGACAAACAAAGTCGAGCCGCCGCTGGCGCACGAACTCGCCCACGGAAGCACCGAACCGACGACGAAACGCGCGCGCGAGGTGCATCCGATGCACGCCGGCGCGAGCAGCGATCGTACCTAACGAGGGCGGATCGCGAAACTCGTCGCGCAGCAGGTCTTCCACCTCTCTGAGCCACGCGGGCGCCGCCGAGTGCGTCGGTGTGAGCCGCGATCGCATGCAGGCGCCGAGCAGCTCCAGCATGAGCCCCTCGAGCACGAGTGGCGACAATTCGTCGGAGTGGCGCGCCTCGTCATACATTCGCAGCGCTGTCGTACTCACCTGCCCGCCGGAGAATTCGTGCGGCTCGTTGAA
>CBQVAZ010000603.1:0-2783 GCA_967720205.1 uncultured Gemmatimonadaceae bacterium
GCGAGCAACGCCAGTCGCTTCGGCTGCACGAGCACGGAGCGCAGCTCTTCGCCGTCCTTGCTCTGAAGATCGAGTGAACCAAGAACGTGGAAGCGAACCATCGAAGTAACAGCTGTCGGCGACTGGTGCGCGAAAGGGAGAAGCTGAATGGTCGACTCCCAGCCCAGGTCCGTGCTTGGGACGTTAGCGCTGGGACGCGGGGTCCTTCAACAATAGTCGGCGACAGAGCGCTCCAGCGCGAGGTTGCTGCGGGCGATCACCGCGCCGGCGGTTGAAATGAGAATTCCCTTCGACACTCAAGTTGCCTGCGGATGATTGCGAAGGCGACTGAGCTGGCGGAGGGAGGCTGTTGGCGCCATGCTCTAGTGGGCTCGAGATGCGAGGCCTTTCCTCAGGGAGCGGCGTTAGCCCCCCACACCGCGTGATGTCAGTAGCCACGCGTCACACCTCGAAGCCGCCGCACCTTCCCCCAAACGAGGATATCTACATGTCCATGCATCGACGCGCCGCGCTCATCAGTCTTGTCTTCATCGCCGCAACGCTGCCGCGCGCGGCGGCGGCACAGGCCCCGTCACTTGGCGGCACCTGGAAGCTGAACGCCGAGAAGTCGAAATACGAACCCGCGGAACTTGCCAACAAGACCGGCATCGTGACGTACGCGTTTAGCGGGAACGACGTCAGCACGACAATCGACCAGGTGAATGCCAAGGGACTGAAGGTTCACATCGAATACAAAGCCACGCTTGACGGTGCGGACCATCCGTGGACGGGGACGATCGACGGCAAGCCTAACGTCTCCCAGGATGCTGTGAGCTTCAAGCAGCTCAACGCGAACACCTATCACGTCGAGAACAAGTTGAAGGGCAAGGTGGTTTCGATCAACCACATCGTCGTTGCGGAGGACGGCAAATCGCGCACGTCGACGACGACTGGCACCAACGCGGATGGCCAGAAGATCCACAACGTGGTCGTGTACGACAAACAGTAGGGATCGAAAACGCGCCGACGGACTTCGCGAAGGAAATCGCATGACCGCGAAGTCCGTCGTTTCGCCGCTGCCTAACGGCGCTTTCTGAGTTCGACCCAATAACTCACCCGGCGCAATGAACTTCCCCACGCGCTGCTTCCTCGCCGCATCGATTGTCATCGTCGTGACTTCGCCTCCCACTCCGACGGCGGCCCAGAGCCGGCCACGCACGCTTGTCGCACTGCTCGCGCACGGTGACGACGAAACCGCGGCGTCGCCGGTGCTCGCGCGCTACGCTCGCGAGGGCGTCACTGTGCACCTGATCATCGCCAGCGACGGGTCGGCTGGGAGTGGGTCGCGCACGTATCTCGTGCGCCCAGACTCGGGGCCCCAAGGTGACGCGCTCGCCACCGCGCGGGCCGAAGAGGCGCGCTGCGCTGCCGAGGCCCTCGGCGCCAGAGCGCCCATTCTCCTCGGCTTTCCAGACGGGAAATTCGGTGACTACGTCGGCGATCGCACCCTCATATACCGGCTCACCGAAAGCATCGCGAAGGAAATCGAGCGCCTGCGTCCCGACGTCGTGATCACTTGGGGTCCCGACGGCGGTACCGGCCACCCGGACCACCGGATGGTCAGCAACATCGCGACGCAGCTGCAGCGCGCCGGAGCGCCGGGCATGCCTGAGCGCCTGTTCTATATGTATCTGCCGGTCGAGTCGTTTCGCCTGCTGAACCCACAGCGGGGCGAGCCGCCCCTGCTCATTCCCGAAGCGAAGTACTTCACGGTCCGCGTGCCGTTCACCCCGGCCGACCTCGAGACCGCGCAGAAAGCCATGGCCTGCCACCGCTCGCAGTTCACGGCGGAGACGTTACAGCGTTTGCTGCCGTCGCAGGGGCGCGTGTTGAACGGTCAGGTCGCGTTCATCCCGGCAAACCTAACGACGCGGGGCGACGACCTGTTCCGGTAGATAACCCGCGAGTGCAGCGCTCACACCAAGTGCACATACATACAGCCCCACCCCGAATACGAGATGGGTGACAACGCTCTTCAGCCTGGTGCGCATTGGATTTGGCGACTTTGAACCAGCAATGCCGAGGCCGAATGATGGTTGCATGATAAAGAACGGGAACGCCACGGTAACAATGCCGTAGATCAGCGCGGGCAGCGCGGTTGGTCGAGCGAGCCAGTCACCTGATGCAAACGTGACGAAGCCAAGGGCGAGGATGACACCAATCGTGTAATGGGCAATCCAGCCGACTGTGCACTCGTGGGATTTCTGTGCTGCGGCACTGATACTCGCATGCCTAACAGTGCCCGCCGCCATGTGGCGAAACCAGCGCCCGAGCAAACAGTAGCTAAGCGATGGAATACTGAACGCACGTTTGAGGAAGAGGTTCCACACGTCCATAACCAGCGTTGCGCCGATACCAATGGCAATCGCACCATGGATGTCATTTGCGTGGATGCTCATGATCCACTGCTATGGGAGTTGCTGCCTAACGACTTAGTCCAACTCATAGTTCAGCATGAACGGGTGTTCCATGCCGTGCCCAACGGCGGAACTGCCGTCGCCGCGGAGGCCGTGTAGTTCTCCCGTGGCCGAGCCAGGGATGACGGAGTAGGACTCCTTCGCCAACCCGTCCTCGAATACCCCAATGCGCTGCAGTACAAACGTGCCGGTCTTGCCACCGACTCGTCCAACGAATCGCTCGAGCCCGAGGAAACTCGCCGAGCCGTCGCTGCGGTACATCATCAGGTACTCGACGTGTCCTTCACCGTCGATATCGCCGGTGAACGTCTTGATGACGCTGGCCCG
>CBQVAZ010000604.1:0-2777 GCA_967720205.1 uncultured Gemmatimonadaceae bacterium
GCTCGTCGCCGATTTCGGCATCGCGCTGGCCGTCAGCGCGGCCGGTGGATCGCGGCTCACGGAAACAGGACTCAGCATCGGAACACCGTACTACATGTCTCCCGAGCAGGCGACGGGCGATCGAGCGCTGGACGCGAGGAGCGACATCTACTCGTTAGGTGCGATCACGTACGAGATGCTGACCGGCGACCCGCCGCACCACGCCAGCTCGGCGCAGGCTACGATCGCCAAGATTCTGTCGGAGAGGCCGTCACCGATTTCGCACAGCCGAGAGCTGGTCCCGGCGAACGTAGACGCTGCTGTTCAGCGCGCGCTGGCGAAGAGTCCAGCCGACCGGTTTGTGCGCGCGGCTCACTTTGCCGACGCACTGACGAATGCTGGTTTCCGACTTCCCGAAACGGGACAGATGATCGCGGCTGCGCGGAGCATGCCGCAGCGAAAATCTCTCGTCTGGGGAATTGCGGCCGCCACGCTGGCATTGGGACTGCTCGTAGGTTGGTTGGTTCGCGCGGCCGCGGTACCGAGTGGCGCAGCGAATGAGGCCCGGCCGGTCGTCTTCTTCGTGCCAATGGATTCAGGTGCTGCCATACCTGGATATCCAGCTGTTTCTCCCCTGGGCAACAAAATTGTTTATCCCGCCGGAGACGCCGGCTCCATTCGGCTTTTTCTGCGCAACCTGGACGATCCCATTCCCGCTCCACTGCCGAGAACGGAGGGAGCACACAGCGCATTTTTCTCGCCTAACGGGGAATGGGTTGGATTCGTCAGCGATCAGTCGTTGAAACGGATCCGCCTCGGCGTCGGCAGCGATGAAGTCATCACTCCATACGTCGAAGGAATGGCCGGGGCGACCTGGCGTGAGGACGATACGATTCTGTTCGCGACGCTGCCGGGAGGGTCACTGTTCGAAGTGCCGGCGACTGGTGGCACGCCGAAGCCCCTCGTTATCGGCAAGCACACGTTCAGCTCGGGCTTCTTCTTCCCGCATTTTCTCCCAGGTGGGAAGGCGATCGTCTTCAACACGGAGGCCTCAGGCGGCCTGCTCGGCGTCCTGGATCTAACGACAGGGGAACACAAAACATTCGGTCGTGGCCTGCGGCCAAGCTACGTCGACACGGGGCACCTCATATTCGCCGATCCCGACGGGCGCCTAACGACACAGAGCTTCGATCTCGATCGACTCGACACGACGGGAACGCCGAGCGCACTGCCGGACGAGTTGGGAGTCGGCCGCGGCAATGCCTTCTATTCCGTATCGCGTGGCGGGACGCTGGCGATCATTCGCGCGGCCGGTACGGATCTCGACCTGGCGTTCTTCGACCGGTCGGGAAGAGAGCAGACAGTGTTCCGCAACGGCGGCTACTGGGCGCCGCGATTCTCACCCGACGGCAATCAAGTCGCCTTTGGCGCGACCAGGCCTGACGACATCTGGATCTATGATGTGCCCACCAAAACTCGGCGCCGCCTAACGGTCGACGGCGCGAACAACAACGATCCCACGTGGAGTCCTGACGGCCGGCAACTCGCCCTGTCCGCGAATCGGCCGGGACGAAAGGACTTGCTGGTTCGCAGCGCCGACGGAAGCGGCACGGAACAGCGCGTCGTCGTTAGGGAAGGACTCCAGTGGCCGACCGACTGGACGCGAGACGGCTACATCGTGTACACGGACGTCCCGCTCGACGAGGACCGCGATATCATGGTCGTCAAGGCGGACGGCAGCGAGCCACCGTTCCCGTATCTCGATACGCCGTTCGTCGAAAAGTCGGCGGACGTGTCTCCCGATGGCCGTTGGCTCGCATACGACTCCAACGCGTCCGGCCGCTTCGAAGTGTTCGTCAACACCTTTCCAAAACGTTCAACCTCGCCAATCATCGTGTCGAGGGCGGGTGGAAGGAACCCGCGCTGGAGCGCGGATGGTCGCGAGTTGTTCTACTGGGAGAACAAGCAGCTCATCTCGGTGCGCCTCGAGTTGAATGGCCGCGCGCATCCAAAGAGTTACAGCACGATTCTCGAGACAAACTACGCCGCAGCGGACCACGCCAATTACGACGTGCACCCGGACGGATCGCGATTCGTGATTGTGCAGGGCCGCGGGCGCCCACAGCGGATCGTTGTCGCGATCAATGCGACTGCGCTATCCGCGCAGAAGCGGTAATGAGCGGGTGACGCTGGTCGAGCAGCTTACTGACGCGCTCAAGGATCGCTACCGCATCGAGCGCGAGCTCGGCGGAGGGGGAATGTCGCGCGTCTTCGTCGCGCGCGAGGTCGGGCTCGACCGCGAAGTCGTGGTGAAGGTTTTGTCCGCCGACGTTGCCGCGGGAGTAAGCCTCGAACGGTTCACCCGTGAAATCCAGCTCGCGGCCTCGCTGCAACAGGCGAACATCGTCCCGCTTCTGTCAGCTGGAGAGGCGAATGGCGTCCCGTACTTCACGATGCCCTTCGTGCGTGGGGAATCGCTCCGCGGACGGCTGTTGCAGGAGCCGCGCCTAACGATCTCGGAGTGTGTGGGGATTCTGCGCGACGTGGCGCGCGCGCTCAGCTATGCACACGCGCGCGGCGTTGTGCATCGCGACATCAAGCCCGAGAACGTGCTCCTCTCGCATGGAGCGGCGGTTGTCACCGACTTCGGGATCGCCAAGGCGGTGTCGGCGTCTCGCACGATGTCAGGTGGCGACACCTTGACGCAGGTGGGCACCTCGTTAGGCACGCCGGCCTACATGGCGCCGGAGCAGGTCGCCGGCGACCCCAACGCCGACCACCGGGCCGATCTCTACGCG
>CBQVAZ010000605.1:0-2769 GCA_967720205.1 uncultured Gemmatimonadaceae bacterium
CGTGAGATCGGTGAAGTTCCTGTTGACGGCCGGCACGCGCGCGATGACATCCGCACCTACACGCAGGTTGCCGCCTAACGCGGAGCGTCGTGAGTCGCGCTCGCTCCCTTCGACGATGACTTGCGGCAGCTTCGTGGTCACCGCCTGGAGACTGAAATCGACGGCCGATCGGCTGCCTAGACGTAAGAGGTAGCCAGAGCGCGCCTCCGCGCGAAAACCGATGCGTCGCGCACTGACGGTGTATGGTCCGCCGAGCGGCAATTGCACAAACGCATAGCGACCACTCGCATTCGTGACGACGGCCCATTCGACACCAGTCGCCGTATTTCTCGCCGTAACTGATGTAACAGAAAGCGGTCGTCCAACACTGTCACTCACGAGCCCTAGGATCACTGCGTCAGCAGTCTGAGCGGCTGCCGTGCGCGACAGCGCGAGCGCCGCGATGAGACTAGTGCCGATGAATCGAATCACAAGAACCTTTATTGCGCGATGTACCGCGCCGTATATATCGCGTGCACATCGCAACGCAATGGTTATTCGCTCGAGGTCGTCAGCGCTCCGACGTGTCTGGAACGCGCAGCAGCGGCCCGAACGTCGACTGCACCGTCGTTGCGAGTCGCCGATACTGTGTCAGTACTCGCCGACCTGTCGAAGTCAGTACCGCTCCTCCACCCTCCGCTCCTCCCTTCTCCGTGGCGACAACCGGCTCGGTAAAGCACGCGTTCATCGTGTTCACCAGAATCCACGCGCGCCTGTAACTCATTCCCATTTTGCGCGCCGCACCGGAGATCGAGCCGGTAGTGGCAATCGCATCGAGGAGATCAGCCTTGCCGGGACCTAACGCAATCACCGACTCCGACAGAATGCGAACGCGCACACGAGGATGCCTTGATTCTCGTGGGTGCGTCGCACGATCGGGTCTTCGCGCTGTCTTTTTTCGCCCTGACATTGTCCGGCGATACTTGTCTTCATACTCAATCGGTCCGCAAGGCCAGGTTCCGCCAACCGCATTCGCTCTGAGCGTGTCAGATTCACTGGAGATCACGAGAAGGCATCGGAGGGAGTTTTCTTGAATCGATTCGTATGGCGTTCACTCCGCACGGTGGCGCTAGTTCTCGCAACATCCCGAGCTGGCGAGGCGCAGCCAGCAAGTTGGCGCGAGGAGTTGCAGACTTGGGTGAAGGCGGCGGCTGACACCGCATATCGGGCGTGGCTTTCAAAGAACCCTTCGCTTTTGATCCCCGGTCCCGAGTCGTCAGTCGTTGTGCGACATCCGAACGGAACAACGGTCACGGCTGGCGAAATGCGCGTCGACCTGTTGCGCCGGATGTCGATGATCACTCGGCTCGACACGCTAAGCGAAGTTTTCGAGAGTATGCGCGTCGTCGGTGACAGCGTTGAGGTCACGACTCGCCAGCGTTTCGTGCGCGCTGTGAAAGTGGGCGACGCTCCGGAACGCGTGCGCGTCTCCTCAGTTGGCCATCGACGCTGGATGCGGCGAGTCGACGGCCGCTGGCTAGTTATCAGCCCAATTCAAGAGTTCGACCAGATCGCGTACTGGGCAGACGAAGGCCCGCCTAGGCAGCCGCAAAATCAGGACAGGAGTCGGACGGCCGTGCGCGCGTAGACCTCTGCGCAGTCGAGGAGCTTCGTTATCGAGACGAACTCGTTAGGGCCGTGCGAAATCGATAAGAGCCCGGGACCATAGGCAAGCGCCGGAATCCCGAGGGCTGCGTAGTGCCGCGTCTCGAGCACGCCGGGGCACAACTCGAAACGCGCCGGCTTGCCCGTCACCGCGCGGATGTTCGTTGCCAGCGCGCGCGCCAATGGCACGTCGGCGTCGGTTGCCGATGGACGTCCCTGCTGCAGCTCCTCGATCGTGACTTTGAGGCCGCGCTGGCGAGCCCCGGCAACGATCGCGAGGAGGCGCTCGCGTTCCTCGTCAAAGTTCTCTTCGGGGTTGGTGCGTCGATCCACAGTGAAAGAGACGCGATCCGGCACGGCATTGAACAGGTGACCGCCTGACAGCTCACCGCCTAACAACAACACTGAGCGACGCGCCGCGTCGGGCTTGATGTTGAACTTCGTTTGCCGCTGCGCCACCTCGCGCTCCAGCGCCGCGAACTCCGCGGCGACGTCAAGCATGCCGCGGAATGCATTCACGCCGCGAAAGTGCATTCCTACGTGAGCCGGACGACCGCGAACCGTTATGCGAACGGTGATGACGCCGCGGTTTCCGTTCCATATCACGCCGCTCGTAGGTTCCATCGTCAGCATGCCGAGCGCGTCTCGCTCGATCAGTCCCGCCTCGGCGAGCGCGATCGTCCCACGTGGCCCGGACGTCTCCTCGTCAGGCACCGATACGGAGACGACGCGACCGGTTGGCTCAAAGCCGATCTGCTTCAGCGCGTGAATCGCGAAGGCCATCGCCGCGATGCCGCCCTTCATGTCAGCCGAGCCGCGCCCATGAAGGTTGGCCTTGCGAACCACCGGCTTGAACTGCTCGGCGCTTTGAGCGGGGACGACATCGTAATGGCCGCTAAAGTAGAGCGCGCGCCCGCCATCTCCATATGTGCCCATGACTATGGACGCTGCGCCTGACGGATTCATCGTGCGCGTCGTTAGGCCCAGTTGCTTGAGCGTCGATGCTATCAACGCTGAGCACTTCGCGTATCCCGCTCCGGGCGGGTTTTCAGATGGAATCTTTATGAGCGCTGACGCGAAGTCGACGAGGTCCGCCGTGCGTCGCTTGAGTTGCCTCTGAATCTC
>CBQVAZ010000606.1:0-2766 GCA_967720205.1 uncultured Gemmatimonadaceae bacterium
CCGCGGACAATCACGCGCGCGATCTCGAACTGCCCGGCGCCTTTCCGTTCACGCGTGGCGTCCAGCCGACGATGTACCGCGGGCGCCTGTGGACGATGCGGCAGTACGCCGGTTTTGGCACAGCGGCCGAAACCAACACGCGCTTCAAGCACCTGCTCGACGCCGGACAGACCGGCCTCTCCGTCGCCTTCGATCTCCCGACGCAGATGGGGATCGACTCGGATGATCCTCGCGCGTTAGGCGAGGTTGGTCGTGTCGGCGTGGCGATCGACTCCGTCGACGACATGCATACGCTGCTCGCCGATCTCCCGCTCGACCGAGTCAGCACGTCGATGACGATCAACGCGACGGCTGCGACGCTGCTGGCGATGTATCTCGTCGTCGCTGAGGAACGCGGCATCGCTGCGTCCAAGCTGAGCGGCACGATTCAGAACGACATCCTCAAGGAATACATCGCCCGCGGTACGTACATCTATCCGCCCGGCCCGAGCCTCGGCCTCGTGACAGATGTCTTTCGGTTCTGCGCGCAGGATGTGCCTAACTGGAATCCGATTTCAATTTCGGGATATCACATCCGAGAGGCGGGCGCGACGGCTGTGCAGGAAGTCGCGTTCACGCTGTCGAATTCAATGGAATACCTGCGTCGCGCCGTCGACGCCGGACTCGCCATCGACACGATCGCACCGCGGCTCTCGTTCTTCTTCGCCGCGCATAACGACTTGTTCGAGGAGGTCGCAAAGTTTCGCACGGCGCGTCGGCTCTACGCTCGGCTCATGCGCGAGCGCTTCGGTGCCAACGACGCCAGCGGCCGTTTGCGATTCCACACGCAGACCGGCGGCGTCACGCTCACGGCGCAGCAGCCGCTCAACAACGTGGTGCGTGTCGCGATCCAGGCGCTCGCCGCCACGTTAGGTGGCACCCAGTCGTTGCACACGAATTCGTACGACGAAGCCCTGTCCTTGCCTACCGCGGCTGCCGCTACCCTCGCCCTTCGCACGCAGCAGATCGTGGCGCACGAATCGGGGATCGCGAACACCGTCGATCCGCTCGCCGGAAGCTATTACGTCGAATCGCTGACCGACGAGCTGGAACAGCGCGCGCGTGAGCTGATCGAGCATGTCGACTCGTTAGGTGGCGCGGCGCGAGCCATCGCGGTGGGGTATTTCCAGAATGAGATCGCGAAGAGCGCGTACGCGCACCAGCTGCGCGTCGAGAGCGGCGACACCGTGATAGTGGGCGTGAATCGCTTCGTTGAAGACGGGGAGCCGCCGCTCGTCCCCGGTCCTGACTACTCGCGACTCGAGACCGATCAGGCGGCGCGCGTCAAAGCGGTGCGCCAAGCGCGCGACGCAAATCGAGCGCGTGAGGCTCTCGCGGCGCTTGCTAGGGAGGCGCGCTCGTACGCGACAGAAGGGCCAGCGCGGCCAGCGCTGATGCCTCGCATCGTCGAAGCTGTACGCACGCGGTCCACCGTCGGGGAAATCTCGAGCGAGCTCGAAGGCGTGTGGGGCCGCTACAGACCCGGAGCGTAGTTTAGGTGCAGGCGCCCAAGTGCTTTGCTTGCTTGGAGTTCTGAACGCAAATAGCTTTCCGTCGTACGCTCCCCGCAGCCCGAACTCCGATGCCCGATCCCCGGGTTAGCTCGTCCTGAATGCCCACTTACGATTACCGCTGTCCGGAAGGGCACGAATTCGAGCACTTCTTTTCGACCATCGGCGGCTCCAAGGAAGTAATGCCTTGCCCGACGTGTGGGCGCGATGCGCAGCGCCTGATCTCCGGGGGCACCGCTTTCGTGTTCAAGGGCTCCGGCTTTTACATCACGGACTACGGCAAGGACGGCAAGAAGAGCGAGCGCGACCGCGCCGCGAAGAAGGAATCCGAGAGCAAGGGTTCGTCCGTTTCGTCTGGGGACTCCAAGCCTCCAGCTCCTGACGCCAAGCCTGCTAAGAAACCGGATTCCGGCGAGTGACAGCTGCCGACGAATTGATCCGCGCCGAGTTGACTCGCAGCGCGGAATCGTTAGGCGCCCCAGCGCCGGTCACGGTGCTGCTCGAACGGCCGCGCGACCCCGCCTTTGGCGACTGGGCCACGAACCTCGCCATGACGCTCGCCAAAACGCTGCGCCGCAAGCCAGCGGACATCGCGCAGGATCTCATCTCGCGCATGGATCTCGCTCGCGCGGGCGTGCGCGAGGCGTACGTGGCCGGTGCTGGCTTCATCAACTTCCGGCTTTCCGATGCAGCGGCAGCGTCCGGCCTTCCCGCGGTTCTTGCGGCGGGAGCCAGCTACGGTGGCGCCAACACTGGTCGCGGAGAACGGGTGAACGTGGAGTTCGTGTCGGCGAACCCCACGGGACCATTGCACGTCGGTCACGGCCGCCAAGCCGCGTTAGGCGACGCCATCGCCACCCTCCTTGAATGGGTTGGCTGGCACGTCTCGCGAGAGTTTTACTACAACGACGGTGGCGTGCAGATGCAGAACCTCGCGCTGAGCGTCCAGGCGCGCATTCGCGAGCTGCAGAACGCGCCGTTCGAGATTCCTGAAGGCGGCTATCACGGTGAGTACATCCGCGACATCGCCGAGTCGTACATCGCCGAGCATCCTGGCGACGCGAAAGGCGATGACCTGGACGCGGTGAGGCGACACGCCGTTGTGGCGCTGCGTCACGAACAGGATCTCGACATGCAGGCCTTCGGTGTGAAATTCGACACCTACTTTCTGGAGTCATCGCTCTACAGCGACGGGCACGTGAACGACAGCGCCTTG
>CBQVAZ010000607.1:0-2765 GCA_967720205.1 uncultured Gemmatimonadaceae bacterium
TGTTGGCCGCGCTCAAGGCGGCGTCGACGTTAGGGACGCGGAACACCGCCGCGACGGGTCCAAAGAGCTCGTCAGTCGCCGCCGGGGAATCGTTAGGTATGTTCTCGAGGATTGTCGCGGGATAGAAAAACCCTGGACCCTCGATCGGCGCACCACCAAGTGAGCATGTCGCTCCGCGCGCCACCGTGAGCTGTACCTGCGCGTGAAGGTCTTCGCGGATCGCTTTCGTCGCGAGTGGTCCGAGCGTCGTATTCTCGTCCAGCGGGTCGCCCGGTCGCAACGCGCGCATCCCCTCGATGAAGCGGCCCATGAAATCATCGGCGATTGCGTTGACGCAGAAAAAGCGTTTGGCGGCGATGCAGGATTGTCCGTTGTTGATCGTGCGGGCCGTGACGGCAGCGCGCGCAGCAGCCGGCACGTCGGCGTTCGCAGTAACAATGAACGGATCGCTGCCGCCTAACTCGAGCACTGTCTTCTTGAGCGCACGCCCGGCCGCAGCCGCTACGGAACGGCCCGCGCCTTCACTCCCGGTCAAGGTCACGGCGGCGATGCGTGGATCGGCGATGAGGGCTTCCACGCGCGAGGACTCGATCAGCAGCGTTTGGAAGACGCCGTGTGGCGCGCCGGCGCGCTCAAAGAGCGACTCCAGCGCCAGCGCGCACTGCGGCACGTTCGACGCGTGCTTGAGCAGGCCGACGTTCCCGGCGGCGAGGGCGGGCGCGGCGAAGCGAATCACTTGCCAGTAGGGGAAGTTCCACGGCATCACGGCGAGGACGACGCCTAACGGTTGGTAATGCACCTCGCCACGCTGCGCCGGCTCGTCAAGGACGACGTCGGGTGCCGTGAACGCCGCTGCGTGATCGGCGTAGTAGCGCAACGCCAGCGCGCACTTGGCCGCTTCCTCGCGCGCGGCGCGGATGAGCTTCCCCATCTCGGTCGTCATGAGCCGCGCGTGCGTCTCTTGCTCCTGGTCCAGCAGCGCCGCCGCCTGACGCAGCACCTTCGCTCGCTCGGTCACGCTCGCGCGCCGCCATTCGTTGGCGGCTTGCTGAGCAAGGGCAAGCCGCGCGTCGACTTCGACGTTCGTCAGCGGCGCGTACGTCGAGAGCGTCTCACCGGTCGCAGGGTTGATCGACGCGATCACGAGTTGTCCCCATCAAGGAGATTGCCTAACGAACCGAGCACACCACCCTCCTCGCGTCGCGCGCCGCCGGCGCGTGGGGCGGCCGCGATGATACGATCGGCGAGGCGCGAGAAGGGAAGCGTCTGCAGGATCACGCGCCCGGGTCCGGTCAGCTTCACGAAGAAGAGTCCCTCGCCGCCGAAGAGCGCGGTTTTGATGCCGGGGACGCGCTCGATGTCGTAATCGACGCCCGGTTGCATGGCTACGAGACAGCCAGTGTCCACGCGCAGCGATTCGCCGGCGCCTAACGTGATTTCGTGGAGCGTGCCGCTGGCGTGCAGAAAGACGACGCCCTCGCCACTGAGCTTTTGCAGGATGAATCCCTCGCCGCCGAAGAAACCCGCACCGAAGCGGCGCGCGAACGCCACGCTCACATCCACGCCGCGCGCTCCGCAGAGGAATGCGTCTTTTTGTGCGATGATCGTGCCGCCCCACGCCTTGAGGTCGATGACCTGAATCTTGCCTGGATACGGCGAAGCGAACGCGACGTCGCGAGGAACACTAGCCGCGTTCGCGAAGAGCGTGACGAAAAACGAATCTCCTGAGAGCACGCGCTTTCCTGCGCCAAGGAGTCTCGTCCACATCGATCCACTCGGACGGCCGGAGGCATCCAGAGTCGTGGCCATCTCGATGCCGTCTTGCATGAACATCATCGCACCGGCTTCCGCGACCACCGCTTCACCCGGGTCGAGAGTCACGATGACACCCTGCAAGTCATCGCCGATCAATCGGTAGTCGATCTCATCAGCATTCATTGTCGTGCGTTCCTTTGATGGCGGAAGTTGGTCAGCGCGCTGATATATCGATTGCCGGCGGCTCCGGTGGTAGCTCCATTTTGGCACGCATGCTACGTTGCGCCGCGTGACTGCGAAGTCGTTCTATTATCGCGAGACCGCGGGCATCCGCATCACGGTGCGCCCCGTGTTTCTCCCCACGCAGTCCGACGCGCGCGAGCATCGCTACGTCTTCGCGTACTTCGTACGGATCGAGAATGTCGGCCCGAACGCCGCCCAACTGCTCACACGTCACTGGTACATTCACGATTCCGTTGGGGAAGATACAGAAGTAGAGGGTGAGGGCGTCGTCGGCGAGCAACCGCATCTGAGCACCGGCGCGGTTCACGAGTACAGCAGCTGGTGTCGACTCAAGAGCCCGGCCGGACACATGGAAGGGACGTATCACTTCGTGCGCGACGACGGCACGGAGTTCGACGCGGTGATCCCGCGTTTCGTCCTGCAGGCGAATGTGGAATCGGATCTCGTTTCCTAACGAGTTGCGCGCGCTGCGATTCTTCATCAGCGCCGTCGTCGTCGCGGCGTGCGCGCGTGACACTCCGCCGCCGTCGCAGGATACAACGAATCCGACGACAGTCGCGAGTCAACGGCCAGCCGCGGGCGCAGATACCTCGTGCCCCAAATCTGGTGCGTGGCGCCCTTGCAATGTGTTGGATCGCCTGGAGCATGCAGGACTCGTGGTCACGCAGAAACCGGAGCCCCCGCGTTTGCCGATGTTCAGCGTCGAGGGAACGACGTATACGACCACGCAGTCGACGATCCACGTGTTCATCTACGCGGACGAAGCG
>CBQVAZ010000608.1:0-2760 GCA_967720205.1 uncultured Gemmatimonadaceae bacterium
GCAGATAGGTTTCTTCCGTCGACAGGTAGCCGGGATATTCGCCGAAAGCGGTGATTCGAGCGAGATGCGCCAGAAGATCCTTTACGAGGACGGGCGACTCAAGGGAGTAATCAACGACGGAGCGCGAGTATTCGAACTGTTTCCAACGGGAGCGTCACACCAGTTTTGGTTCGAGAGCCGCGACGCGAATGGCCCAGTCGACGTGGAGCAGGACTCGCCCGTGGTTTTCGTGATTGACAGCTCGGGCCGCGCTATGAGCTTCTCGATGAAGGGCATCGAACAGCAATTCTGGATGCGCGGGACCCGGGTCAAGGAGTAGGTCTGTCTTGCATGGCTATTTGGCACCATACACGTTAGGCAGCGTGGGGCACAGCGGTTGATCGTTGCTACTTAGCGACCGCATCGCTTGCGCGCCTCACGCTGGACGCACTGCTCCTCAAACCGAGACCACGTGCCTGAAGAGACGCCGCTCTTGAGCGCCGCCTCGCGTAGCACGGCATAGTCCCAGCGCGGACTCGCCTGGCTCAACAGGCTTCTCAAGAACGCACTCATCGTCCGCTCCCCTACCATTGCGTCCAGCGTCAGCAATGCGATCGGCCCGAACTCATACAAGTACTTGTCGGAGACCTCTGTCGCGGAAACGACCGAGTCGAGCGCGACACTGGCGGAATCCTGCATCCAGTCCGCGAGATACGGCGTGATCCGCGCCCTGAACGCGCTGTCCCCGAGCTGGCGCCTAACGAGCTTGAGAGCGAGATACTCCGCAAACGATTCCGTCAGCCCATTGAGTGGTCCGCCAGGGTGCGACAGCGTTCCGAAGTAGTAGTGTGCCATCTCGTGGCCCATGTAGCCCCACGCGAATGGCGCGACCTGCGCGTCGTCCGTCAGTAGCCCGGCGAGTCCGTCTCCCGAGAACGCGATCGTCGGATATGTGACGAAGCCCCAGCGCCGGCGCGGGTTGTTCTCGATGATGCTGTGTGTGAGAAAAACGATCGGCTTCCCGTACGCGAGGCCGATGAAACGCGCGAAGTAAGCGCCAATGCTGTCCACCATCGTCGAGATCGTGCGGACGGAGCGCTCAGGCAGCGGACTGTTGATGACGACAGTGGATCCGACAGTGCTCCACGTGATCTCGCCGGCAAAGAGCAACAGACTCACGGGGTCCGTGGAGCGAAACCTTGCGCGCGGCCCCGACTGCGGCACGCTGCCGTTCACGTAGATCCCTCGGCAATCGTCGCAGCGCACGTCGAGATCGTACGTCATCGCCTCGAATGCGCGTGGGCCCAAGACCGAGTCGTACGGAATCGGATACCACTTTGTCTGCTCGGCCGCGCGAACAGTTTTTCCGTTGAACGCGATGAAGCCCTTGTAGTCAGTGAACGCAAACGCGCCGCTGTCGATGGCGAAGACAGGAAACGCACCCACGTACTCGACGCACAGAGGCTGATTGGGGCCGATGGAGTCTCGTGCCGTATAAGTAAGCCCCTCGCCGATAGTAGTGGCTTCGATGTTGTCATCGCGCAACAAGTACCGCAGAGGCTTGCCGTCGCCGCGATGCACGATCCGCACGTTGAATCCGGCGTTCAGAATGAATGTCGGCCGTCGCGCCGCCGGTCGATTCGTTAGGCAGGCCGCGACGCGCATGATTCCCGTGAGGCGCGACAGCTCAATCGACGCTGCGACGTGCGGGGGCGCGGCTTGCTGGGCGGCGCTTGCAGCCAAGGGGAATGAAAGCGCGAACAATCCGGAGCGCATAAGCGGGGGCGGGGGCGCGGACGTCTGTTTTGGACACGAGCCTGCCGGCAATAGTTGGCAGACGCCGCTCACTTCGAAAGCGCGTATACCTCGCTCCCGGCCAACAACAACGCGCCGACACCGTAGACCTCCGTCGTAGTCGCAGTCGTCGCTCCCGGCTGATCGCCAATGCGTTGCACCCAACCGAGCATCCCGTCAGGTTGCACGGCCTTCACAACCGCAGCCCAACCGCGCCTAACGGCTGGCTCGTAGCGTGCACGATCGAGTAGTCCATTGTTGATCCCCCACGCGAGACCGAAAACGTAGAACCCGGTCCCGCTCGTCTCCGGATTCGGCCGGCTCGCTGGATCGAGCAAGCTCGATCGCCAATATCCATCCTCACCCTGAACCGCAGCGATCTTCTCGGCCATCTCGCGGAATAGCGTCACATAACGCGCGCGGTCCGGATAATCCGCCGGCATCTCTTTCAGCATCCGCGCAACCCCAGCGAACACCCAACCATTCCCTCGGCTCCAGAACACCTTCTTCCCGTTAGGCTCACGCCGATCGAAAAAACGGCTGTCGCGGAAGTACAGGTGCTCGCTCTTGTCATAGAGATAGTCCGTCGTCTTCCACCACAAACGATTCGCCAGATCGAGATACTTCCGGTCGCCAGTTGCCGTCGACACGGCCGCGAGCGCTGGCGGCGCCATGAAGAGCGCGTCGCACCACGCCCACTCGCGCGCCTCGATCCCATTCTCCAGCGTCAGCGGCTCGCTGAACGGCAGCGTGACGAGAAAGTCGAGGATCGCGAGCGACGGCTCCAGGAACCTCTTGTCTTTCTCGCGCTGGGAAATCTTGGCGTACGCCGCGATCACCGCGTGATCATCGGCATGTGCCGGTCTGAGGCCCGGTCGCCACTGATTGCGCTCACCCATCGCCTTCATCGCTTCATAGTACTTGGGCGAGTCGGACACCTCGGCGAATGCCATCATCCCTGTATAGAAAGCCGCTACGGTCCAGTCG
>CBQVAZ010000609.1:0-2756 GCA_967720205.1 uncultured Gemmatimonadaceae bacterium
TATTCACTCGCGTCCAATTCATCGCCTAACCATAGAGGCGCCACGGGCAACAAAATGATGCATAAGACGAAAGCATCATCCGAATCTGAGCATCGTCATGCAGCCCGTCGCACGCATCAGCCAGGCGGCTGTATCACACGACCGCGCACCATGACGAAGCGAGGGCGTTGCAGAGTAGACAAGTCCTCCAGCGGATTGCCCTCGACCGCGATGATGTCCGCAGCCATGCCACGCGCAACGACACCTAACGAATCGCTCAACCCGAACGCGCGCGCTGCGTTGATTGTGACGGCGCGTATCGCCTCCAACGGTGTTACTCCGGCCCGCGCAAGCGCGAGAAACTCCTCGGCGTTGCGGCCGTGAGGCAGCACACCACCATCTGTGCCGAAGACAAGCGTGACGCCGAGTTTGTGCGCCAGCGCAAGTGACCGTACCAGGTCGCGGCTTGCAGGACTCGTGTCAGCTCCCACCAGCGAAGCGATCGTCGGAATGATGAAAGCGCTTCGAGCACGCAGCTCTCGTGCGGCCGCGGAATCCAGATACGGCGTGTGCGCAAAACCGAGCACGCCCGCGCGCAACGCGGCTTGTACTCCACCGAGGCTGATATCGTGTGCGATGACGAGCTTTCCTGCCTTGCGCGATTCGTCGACAGCCGCAATCAACACATCATCCGAAATCTCGTACTTCTGGGGATTGCTGTACGCCTCGTTAGGCCAACCGGACACACACAGCTTGATGACGTCGGCTCCGCCCTGGACGTTCTCACGAATGCGAGCACGGAACGCGTCCGCAGTGCCTTCGATCCCCAATCCGTTGAACTCGCAGACGCCACCCTTGATTCCGACCCACATCCCCGCCGCGAGGACGCGCGGGCCCGGAATCATCCCGGCATTGATCGAATCGCGGATGCGCAGGAGCCGCAGCGTTCGCGCGCCAAGGTCAACAACTGTTGTAAAGCCGGCACGAAGATCAGCCAGCGCCGTTTGCGCAACGGGCCCGCCTATCGCCAGATGCACATGCGCGTCGATGAGGCCTGGCAGCACTGTGAAGCGACGCAAGTCGATCACACTGTCAGCAAGCCCTTCGCGAAATTGCGCGCCAGGTACCGCGTCCATGATCTTCCCGCCGCGGATGAGCAGGACCGTTCCATGCTCGAGTTGCCCCGTGCGTGGATCGAGGATTTGCCCCGTCTGTATCGCATATTGCCACCGCGGTTGGCGCGCGCTGAACGCGCCCACGGCTGCAAGCACTGCGACGAAGAGCGTGGCTCTAAGCATGGCTCGGCGCATAATTTGGATTAGGCTCTGACCTCTGACCTCAGACCTCTGACCTGTCGTGAGTAGACACATCACAACGCCTGACGAGTTGCCCGAAGAAGGGCCCGTCGAACTTTCGCTGCGCCCTCAGCGACTCAGTGAATTCATCGGCCAGCAAAAGGTCAAGGAGAGCCTGCGGATTTACGTCGACGCCGCGATCTCCCGCCGCGAGCCGCTGGATCACACGCTCTTCTTTGGGCCGCCAGGACTTGGTAAGACGACGCTCGCGGAGCTGATCGCGCGCGAGATGGGTGTCAACATTCACGCGATGTCAGGCCCCGCGCTCGAGAAGCCGGGCGATCTCGTCGCCCCGCTCACCAATTTGCGCGCTGGTGACGTCCTCTTCATCGACGAGATCCATCGCCTTCGCCCGATCATCGAAGAGTACCTCTATCCGGCGATGGAGGATTACAAGATCGACATCCGGCTGTCGGACGGCCCCAAGGCGCAGACCGTGACGATGGCACTTCAGCGCTTCACCCTGATCGGGGCGACGACGCGCCTGGGTCTACTCACGGCGCCGATGCGCGCGCGCTTCGGCATCGTGCAGCGACTCGGTTACTATCCGATCGAGGACCTCGAGCTGATCGTTAGGCGGACGGCCGACGTGCTCAAGCTCAGTGTGGACGGACCCGGCGCGATGGAGATCGCCAAGCGTTCCCGCGGTACGCCACGCATTGCCAACAGGCTGCTGCGCCGCATCCGCGACTACGCACAGGTGCGCGCCGCCGGCCGAGTGGATCTCGACGTCGCTCGGCAGGCGCTGGCGTTGCTCGAGGTGGACGAATTCGGGCTGGACGACATGGACGTTTATATCCTCAAGGCGATCATCGAGCGCTTCGACGGCGGGCCTGTCGGCATCAACGCGATCGCTGCGGCGGTCGCTGAGGAGCCAGAGACGATCGAGGACGTGTACGAGCCGTTCCTCGTGCAGAACGGATTCCTGCAACGTACGTCGAGGGGACGCGTCGCGACCGCTGTCGCTTATCGCCACATCGGATACGAGCAGCCGCGGCCTGTGGACCTTTTCGATTCACTGCCCGATAGGGGTTAGGGGTTCGGGGTTAGGGGTTTGGCTATGTCTTCGCTCCGACCTGCGGTTGCCAGCGTCCTCACCGCACTGCTCGTTAGGCAAGCGCAGGCGCAGGATGCGTCGCGCCTGGTCGCACAAGCCGAGTCGCTGTCGACACTCGGCGAGGCATCCCGCGCATTCGCGCTCGCGGTCCAAGCCACAACGCAAGAGCCATCGAGCGCGCGCGCATGGCTCGCCCGCGGTATCGCTGCCTCGGCGCAGCGCCCCTTTCCTCTCGCGCGATTCGGCGTCGTTTCCGCCGCCTTCAATGACTGGCAACGGGAGGCAGTGCAGTCGCTCACTCGTGCGACGCGACTCTCACCGGACAGTGGGCGCTATTGGGTCGAGTTGGGGATCGTCCAATCGCT
>CBQVAZ010000610.1:0-2753 GCA_967720205.1 uncultured Gemmatimonadaceae bacterium
CGCGCTCCGCGCTGAGCATGTGCACGAGAGTATTTCTGATCGACCCGTAGCTCCCGGCGACGGACTGCGCGAACTCCGCCGGCGTGAGCTGCGAAATCACCGCAAAGAGTTTGCGATTGGCCCAGTACGAATAGTCGAAGAACGTTTCCAGATCCGCGACGTTCATAGAGAACTCGTTATTCGGTTAACGCTCGAGTTGCCGTGCGGAATAACGTTGCGATTCGGCGACGCGCTCCACCTCGATCGCAATGGCATCGATCGCCTGCTCGATTCGTTCGAGCCGCACATCCGGTGGCTGCGGAGTGATGGCTGGATCTGCGAGACGATACGGCGACGCCAGAATCGACCGACCGATCGGTGACGCCGCCGGAATCAGCGTCGCGCGATTGCATAGCGGACAGCGGCTCTCTTTCATCGTCTGACGCCAAACCCAGTACACCACTCCGGGCACGACCATGCAAACCAGTAGCGTCGCGGTCAGCCATCCACTCCCCGGCTTCACGCGCTTGGCAACATCGGTCTCGTGTCCACAGCTCGTGCACACTAAATGAGGAGATGAGTATGGCGGCACTATCCAACCTCTCGAGAAACGTTGCTACCTGATCCAAACTGAGCCCCTTGAGGCGCCCCACAAGCCCATAATAGGCGCCATACGGCCGGGCCGGCAACTAGATTCGGCACCCCATCCCCGGCCGTCCAGCCGCTCATGCCCCGACTCTTCCGCGCTCTTGCGGCGATCCTCTGCCTCCTCGCGTTAGGCGCGGCACCCACATCCCAATCCGGAGCCTTCGGCCGCTTCGTCGACGACTACCTCGATGCCTTCGCACGACGGCATCCGTCGATAGCCGCCGGCAACGGATTGCACCAACACGACGACATCCTCGATGACTTCTCGGCCGCCGCGATCAGAGCAGAGATCGCCGCGCTCAAGCAAACACGCGCACGCCTGCAGGCATTCGATCCTCAGTCGCTCACGCCCGATGAACGGGTCGACAAGCGCATCCTGCTCGGCATCATCGACGGCTGGCTGCTGGAACAAGAAACCGTCGAGAACTGGCGTCGGAATCCGATGCTCTACGCCTCGGCGCTCACTGATGGCGTGCACAATCTGATGGCGATGGAGAGCGATCCCGCTCCTATTCGAATGCGGCGAGCGATCAGCAAGCTGCGCCAAGTGCCGGCTCTCCTCACGGCTGCACGCGCAAACATCTCGAATCCACCGCGGCTCTTCGCCGAGCGCGGAGCGTCGATGATGCGCGGCGCAAGCGAGATGCTACGGAACGACCTCGATCTGGCCTTCGCGTCCGATCCGAACAAGGCGTTGCGCGACTCTCTGAGACGCGCCGCGAACGCCGCGATCCCGGTCATCGACGCCTACGCGACGTACCTCGAGCGCGACGTCGTGCCTAACACAAGCGGCGACTTCACAATCGGCGCGGCCAACATCTCGCGTCGCTACCTCGCTGAGGAGTTGATCGATACACCGCTGGAGAAGCTGATCGCCATCGGCGAGCGCGAGCTCGCGCGGCTCCAGGGCGAGTTCCGATCGGCAGCCAACACGCTCGCGCCAGGCAAGGATCCGCTGGAGACGTGGCGCGCCGTTAGGCGCCAGCACCCCAAGCTCGGCGGCGTGGTCGCCGCAACGCGGACCGTGGTCGACTCGCTCGCCGCGTTCGTCCAGTCGAGCGGGATCGCCGCGCTGCCACCTAACGAGCGCGTCATCGTCGCCCCGGCGCTCCCCTTCGACCTTGGCTTTGCCTCCATGCACGCGTCGCCACCGCTCGAGAAAACGCCGGTGCGCAGCATGTTCTACATCACCGACGCCCGCGACGACCTCACGCCTCAACAACAGGAAGAATGGCTCGAGCGATACAACTACGCGTCGCTCTCCAATACCGCAGCGCACGAAGCGATCCCCGGCCACTGGCTGCATTCCATCTACATGCGCCGCACGCCTGGAAAAGTCCGCCGCATCTGGATCGGACTCAACCCATTTCCACAGCCATCGTCAGGGCAGGACGGTTGGGCGCATTACGCCGAGCAAATGGTGCTCGACGAGGGATTCGGAAACAGAGATCCCCGTTTGCGATTGGCGCAGGTGAGCGACGCCCTGACGCGCGTGTGCCGATTGCTTTCCGGCATCAAGCTGCACACCAAGCGGTGGACTCTGGCCGAAGCGCAGCGCTGCTTCGAGAATGACGCATACGTCGCGACACCCGCTGCGCGTCGTGAAGCGGAACGCGGAACGTACGACCCCACCTACGGCGGCTATTTCCTCGGCAAACTCGCGATTCTCAAACTGCGCGCCGACTACAAAGCGAAGTTAGGCGCGAAGTTCTCGCTGCGCGAATTCCACGAGCGCGTAATGACGAATGGCATCGCGCCCATCTGGGCGCACCGGCAGCTGCTGCTACCGGGCGACTCGTCACCGATCCTGGAGTAGCGACCGAGCGCCTAACGCCTCAGCGCAGCTCGGGGAACTGTTCTTCCCAGAATTCATTGGCGTGAGGCGTCTTCGGTGCGCCGCGCTCTTGTTCGCTACTGCGCAGTTGCACGCGCCTGATCTTCCCTGAGATCGTCTTCGGCAGATCGGCGAACTCCAGGCGCCGGATCCGCTTGTATGGCGCAAGACGCTCGCGCACGAACTCAAAAATGGCGAGCGCTGTGTCGCGCGAAGCGTCGACTCCAGGCTTCAAGACGATGAACGCCTTGGGTACAGATAACCGAATCGGATCGGGACTCGGCACAACCGC
>CBQVAZ010000611.1:0-2742 GCA_967720205.1 uncultured Gemmatimonadaceae bacterium
CGGATCGGCGAAGAAAATATTCTTGAAGCCGGGGTTGTCCCCCCACTGCCAGGCGAAACGGTGGCCACCCAGATCCTCCAGACCAACCCCCAATCCCCACTGCACGGCATCATTGCATTTCACCTGCGGTGTCATCATGAGCTCGACGATCGCTGCAGGCACGCCGCCGGCGCGGCGCGCAGTGACGAGATGCCTCAGAAAGAGCGCGAAATCGTTGGCCGTCGTCAGCATGCTCGCCGCCGCGTTAGGCGAGAGGAAATTCGGCAGCGCAGGGAGCGCCGGCTCCGCCGTTTTGATTGCCTGCTCGGCATCCTCCACCTTCGCCGACTCGAGCGACACGCCCTTTGCCGACATCATGCGCCGCAACTCTAACAGCGTCGGTCTGCCGAACGGTTGCGTGACTTCTCCACGGCCGCTGTGTCCCGTTGCTTGAAACGGCTCCAGCTCCGCCAGCCCGACCAAGCTCGATCGCTTCATTCCAAGCGGGTCGAATATGCGCTCACGCGCGAGGAGCGGCACGCTCTTGCCCGTCAACTTCTCGACGATCCGTTGCAGGAAGAAGAACCCTTCGCCCGAGTACGACCAACGAGAACCCGGTTCAAAGTCAGCGGTGAGCGCTGTCGACGTGTTGTTGCGCCAGTTGCGCCAACCTCCCGAGTGACTCAACAAGTGCCGAGCGGTGATCGTGTTCGATCGTGCGTCTTCGGGATTCGGCAGCGCCAGATACTCGCGCACCGGTTTGTCGAGTGAGAGCAAGCCTTCGTTCACGAGCCCGAGAAACACATACGAGAACACAGCCTTTGTGAGAGAAGCCGCCGCGTAGACCGTGTCAGGTGTCGCGCGTTCAGCTTCACCCGCGCGGCGCACGCCGAGTGAGCGCGTTGTGATCTTGTCGGCATCGACAATCGCGTAGCTCAGGGACGGCACACTCGCCAATCGCAGAATGCGTTCGAAGTCTTCATCGCGATTCCGCGGCGGGCGCGCAGACCGCGGCCATAAGTCCAGCGGGAGCACGGTTGCACTCACCCCTACCGCGCTTAGGCGAGAAAGCGCAGAACGACGCGAAATGCCGGATGCAGGGTTGTCGCTGTTCATGATCGCAGGGATGTTATGGACGAAGGTAGGTTCTGGTTTCGACACTCGGACCCATCAAAAAGTGAGCACCGTGCTGCGGAATATTTCTGTCGCACTTCGAAGTCACCGACGCACGCCGGGCGTCGCGACAACCGCCATCCTCACGCTGTCTGTCGGTATCGGGCTAGCGACCGCGGTCTTCACGGTAGCCGAGGCACTGCTCATCAGACGCCTGCCTGTTCGCGATCAGGATCGCGTCGTGGTGTTGTGGGGAGAACTGAGCGGAGACCGGTCCAATTATCCCCTCGGGATCGATGATGCACGGCTGTTCAAACAGCGTACGCGCGCCCTTCGCAGCATCGGCTTCTATATGTACGAAGGCGCGATCCCAACCCTGATTCGCGAAGGCGACCAGCTCACACGCCTCCGCGGAGCCTTGGTGTCGGGCGAGTTCTTCGACGTGCTCGGCGCGACGCCCGCGTTAGGCCGATCGCTACGGCCAGAGGATGACGTACGTGGCAGTGCGCCTGTGATTGTCCTGAGCCACGATACATGGCAGCAGAAGTTCGGCGGCGACCCTGCCGTGATTGGTCGCCAGGTCACTACGCATTTCAATGGAGTCACCTACACGATCGTCGGCGTCATGCCGCGAGGGATCGATTTTCCCAAGGGCGCTGACTTCTGGGCGCCGGTCATTCCTGGAGTGACCGAGGCGAACATGCGGTACCTGGCACTGCATGTAATCGGGCGGCTCGCGGCTGGCGTGACGCCCGAACATGCGCGAGACGAGATCACGGCATTCTACCAACGTCCCGAGGCCACGGTTTGGCAGCGCACCTTGCGCGGAGTCGCGCACACGTTGCCGCAGCTAATCGTCGGTGACACGAAACCCGCCCTGCTGGCATTTACGATCGCCTCGGCGCTCTTGTTACTCATCACCTGCATCAACGTCGCCAACCTATTGATGGTGCGCGGCCTAACGCGCGTGCGCGAAATTGCCGTTCGCTCAGCGCTTGGTGCGAGTCGCGCGCGCGTCGTCGGCCAACTCTTGCTGGAGAACGGCCTGATGGCGCTCGCCGGCGGAGCGCTCGGTGCTGCTGTGGCAACGGCAGCGGTGCGCGGCTTCGTCGCGTTCGCGCCGGAGGGTGTTCCTCGCATTGATGAGATCGGAGTCAATGGCACAGTGCTCGTCGGCGCTATCGGCCTAACGGCGCTGGCGACGCTGGTTTTCGCGCTGGCGCCAGCGATTCTCACCTCGCGCGTGCAGTTGCAGGAAGTGTTGCGCTCGGACGCTCGTCAGACGAGCGGCCGCGGTTCACGGCTGCTGACGGAAGGGCTCGTCGCCGCGCAAGTTGCGCTCGCGCTGCTCGTCCTGTCGGCCGCCGGGCTCGTCGGAAGAAGCCTGATCAAACTGCAGCGCGTCGATCTGTCGCTAGAGCCATCGAACCTCTTGATCGCCGACCTTGCGATGCGCGCCGATCAATTCGACACGAAGGAGAAGCAACTGGCGTTGCTCGATAAACTGATGCGCCGGCTGGAGTCGATCCCAGGCGTACGCGGCATCTCGCACGTAGTCGCGGTGCCGTTCGGCGGTGGATGGGACGGACGGCCGGCGACTGACGGGCAAACACCTGATGAGGTCGCGGCGAATCCGATGCTCAACATGGA
>CBQVAZ010000612.1:0-2739 GCA_967720205.1 uncultured Gemmatimonadaceae bacterium
AGGCGAATGCGGTTTTCACATCGGGCCACATCAACCCGATCAGCGCGTATTACCTCTATTACTTCGCCAAGCTCGCCGGCTTTGAACCGGTTCGATTCCACACCGATCGGTACAAGAAGTCAGGGACGTTCTGGGGCGCGCTCTTCTGGCCATTCATTCAGGCCGTCGTAGCCATCGGGAACGCGACCAAGCGCTCGCGATCGCCCTGGTGGGAAGAGAATCGCGAGGCATTTGCCGCCGTGAACAGCTTCAAGATGCTGGCAGGGCGCACCACGATCGTGGACGCGGTAAAACCAACTGAGAAATAGGAGATAGGGATGGGAGGGTAGGGGATACAGGTACAGCGGTCCTATCCCCTAATCCCCTATCCCCTATCCCCTATCCTCCTATCCCCTATTTTGGGTCATGGCCGCCTGGTTCCGAAAGGAAAAGAAGCCCCGCCAGCCCCCAAAAGAACGGCTCGAAATCCCCGCCGACGCGTGGGAGAAATGCGAGGCGTGCGGCCACACAGACCTCCGCGAGAAGTTCGTCCGAAACCTGAGCGTTTGCCCCAACTGCGAGTACCATCGCCGCATCCGTCCGCTGGAGTACATCGCTCTCCTGCTGGATGAAAACACGTGGGAAGAGGTGGAGACTGAGCTGCGCTCGACCGACCCTCTTGGCTTTCCGGAGTATCCAGCGCGACTCAAGCGGGCGCGCGACAACGGTCTCGACGGCGACGCAATCATTACAGTAACGGGCAAGCTTGCCGAGGCGCCGGTGAACCTCGGCGCGATGGATTTCGGCTTCATGGGCGGTTCGATGGGATCGGTGGTCGGGGAGAAGATCGCACGTCTGGCGCAGCGGTCACTCGAACGCAAACACCCACTCGTGATCATCTCGGCGTCGGGCGGCGCGCGCATGCAGGAGGGCGTGCTTTCGCTCATGCAGATGGCAAAGGTCTCCGCCGTACTGTCGCAGCTCGCCGAGCGACGCATTCCATACGTGTCGATCTTGACCAATCCCACGACGGGCGGCGTCAGCGCGAGCTATGCAATGCTTGGCGACGCGATAATCGCAGAACCGGGAGCGGTGATCGGATTCGCCGGACCGCGCGTGATCAAGCAGACGTTAGGCCAGGACCTGCCTGAAGGATTTCAGACGTCTGAGTTCCTGCTCGAGCACGGGATGCTCGACCTCGTTGTTCATCGCCGCGACCTCAAGCAAACCGTGGGGCGCCTGTTACGTCACATGAGCGGGAGACCAGCCGCGACGGCGTGGGCGACGAGTTAGGCGCATACACGCGCGCGCTGCAGGGACTCTTTGCGCGCACAACAGGAAAGAGCAAGTTCGGCCTGGAGCGCACCGAGGCGCTGCTCAGCGCGTTAGGCGATCCGCACGCGCGCTTCGACGTGTTTCATGTTGCAGGTACCAATGGGAAGGGAAGTGTCTGCGCCACGCTCGAGGCCGTGCTGCGTGCTCAGGGCAAGCGAGTCGGGAAATACACGTCGCCGCACCTCGTGGACTTTCGCGAGCGATTCCTCGTGGATGGAGCGGCCGTGGATGCGGCCTATGTCACTGGCTTCATCGAGCAGTGGACGCCAACCGTCGAACGGCTCGGCGCAACCTTTTTCGAGGCGACGACGGCCATGGCGTTCGCGCTCTTCGCCGAGCGCAAGATCGACGTCGCTGTCGTAGAGGCAGGGTTAGGTGGGAGGCTCGACTCGACGAACGTGGTCAAGCCGATCGTCGCTGGAGTCACGTCGATCGGCATCGATCACACCGAGTACTTGGGCGAATCGCGCGAGGAGATCGCGTTCGAGAAAGCGGGCATCTTCAAAGCCGGCTCAGCGGCTGTCGTCGGAGAGCAGGATGCAACGATCGCGGAGCTACTCGTTAGGATGGCCCGCGCGGCGGTCGCGGACCCGGTCGTTGCGGTACGGTCGCGTTATGCGCCTCACCTGATCCATCTATCGGCGACGGGAACTCAGTTCACGATCGGTGATGAACAGTGGCACACGCCGCTCATCGGTGAGCACCAGGCATGGAACGCGGCGACGGCCGTCGCAATGCTGGACGCTTGTGGACCGCATTATGCGCGCGATCACACCTTCGTACGCACGGCGCTCGAGCGCGTGCGGCTGCCCGGGCGCTTTCAGCGAGTCGGTGCGTACATCTTCGATGTCGCGCACAATCCGGACGGCGCGCGAGTTCTCGCCCGGACGTTGCGCGAGGTCGCGCCCGCGCGGCCTGTCTGTGTGCTGCTCTGCGTCCTCGCCGACAAAGATTGGCGCGGCGTTATGCAGGAGCTGTCCGGCGTCGCCGACAACTTCATGCTCACGATGGCGCCGACAGCGCCGGCGAGCCGAGCGTGGAATCCGGACGAAGCGCTGCTTTACGCGCACGGCAACGGCTGGGACGCAAGAGTTGAGCAGGATTTCGACCACGCGCTGGAGCGTGCACGGACGTTGGGCCAGACGGTTCTCATCACCGGCTCCTTTCACACAGTGGGCGACGCGATGGTTCGCTTGCAGGTCGATCCAATCGCCGGGTAGATTGCCCAGATGTCAGCGGGGGCATTACCCGGTTTTCGCGACTTCTATCCCTCCGATTTCGCCGAGCGCGCGCACATCATGCGCGCCTGGCGTGCGGTAGCTCGGCGTTTTGGGTTCGTCGAATACGACGGACCGCCTCTCGAGGCCCTCGAGCTCTACACCAAGAAGAGCGGCGACGAGATCGTCGGCCAACTGTACACCTTCA
>CBQVAZ010000613.1:0-2723 GCA_967720205.1 uncultured Gemmatimonadaceae bacterium
TTGCATTCGCCCGCCGACAAGGAAAATCCCGGCCGGCTTGAGCGGCTGGTTCGCAGTTGCGCGACTCGTGCGCACCCTGGTGCTGGCGCTACGCGAGCGCGACTTCGTGACGGCGGCGCGCGGCTTGGGCGCGCGCACGAGCTTCATCGCCGTTAGGCACATCCTGCCGCACGTCGCATCACCAATTCTCGTGGCGGCGACGTTCGGAGTCGGCGCGGCACTCGTCATCGAGGCGGGGCTTTCCTATCTCGGCTTTGGCGTTGCCGAGCCGCAAGCGAGCTGGGGGAGCATCCTGCGTGACGGGCATGAGAATATCGTCAGCGCCTGGTGGCTCAGCGTAGTCCCAGGCACGGCTCTCGTGATGACCGTCCTTGCTGTCAACGTCATCGCGGACCGCTTGCGCGACATTGCAAGCGGTCGGCACCTTCCCCGCGCATGACGGCCCCCGCACGCAACGCGCCTTCGCAACCAGCTGCGTCCAACGCGCTGATCGATGTGCAGAACCTGCGCGTCGCATTTTCCACTCCCGCTGGGCTCGCACGCGCGGTGGACGGCGTCTCGTTCACGATCGCGCCCGGTGAGACGGTCGGGATGGTCGGTGAGTCCGGCTGCGGCAAGACTGTTACGGGTCTCTCGCTGCTCCGGCTGATCGAACCTCCGGGGCTGATCGATCCTGCGAGCCGCATCCTATTTGATGGGCACGATCTGTTGCGACTCTCCGAACGCGAGATCCGCCGCGTGCGTGGGCGCCGAATCGCCATGGTCTTTCAGGAACCGATGACGGCGCTCAACCCTGTGTTCACCGTTGGTGACCAGATCGCCGAGGTTGTGCGCGTGCACGAAGGGGCCTCGCGTCGCGCGGCATGGCAGCGCGCCGTTGAGATGCTCGAGCGCGTCGGTCTGTCATCACCGGCCGACCGTGCCAAGCAGTACCCGCATCAGTTGTCGGGCGGGATGCGGCAGCGTGTGTTGATCGGCATGGCGCTCGTTATGCGCCCCGCGCTGCTGATCGCCGACGAACCGACGACCGCACTGGACGTCACGGTGCAGGCGCAGATCCTCGAGCTCCTGCGCGAGCTGCAGCGCGACTTCGGCATGGCCGTTCTGCTCATCACCCACGACCTCGGCGTGATCGCCGAAACGGCGTCTCGCGTGCTCGTCATGTACGGCGGCGAGATCGTGGAAGAGGCAAGCGTCGGCGAGCTCTTTGACAACGCGCATCATCCGTATACGCAGGGGCTGCTCGCGGCCATGCCGCGCGTCGACGACACACGCGACCGCCTAACAACGATCCCCGGAACCGTGCCGCCGCCGACGGCGTGGCCATCGGGCTGCCGCTTTCGCGACCGCTGTCCGCACGCGTGGGATCGCACCGCTCGCGAGCATCCGGATCTGTTCGTCGTGTCTGGCTTGCACAGGTCGCGCTGCTTCCTCGTGCAGGAGCCGGACCGCCGGCGCGCGGTCGTCGCTGAGCAAGCCGAGTGAGCGCGGGCAACGGCGCGACGGTACCGCCGGTTGGAACGGTCGCCTCGCCGCTCCTGTCGCTGCGTGGCCTCGTAAAGCACTTCCCGCTCACGAGCGGTTGGTTCGGCGCGTCCAAGGGAACCGTGCGCGCGCTGGACGGCGTTTCGTTCGACGTCGCCCGCGGCGAGACGTTAGGTGTCGTCGGCGAATCCGGCTGTGGCAAAACGACGCTCGGGCGCACCATCCTGCGGCTCACCGAACCGACTGCCGGTGATATCCGCTTCGACGGCGTCGACATCCGCGCGCTCAAGGGCCGAGAGCTGCGCAGCATGCGCCGCCGCATGCAGATGATCTTCCAGGATCCGTACTCGTCGCTCAATCCGCGCATGACGATCGGCACCACAGTCAAGGAAGGACTGTTGATCCACAAAATCGCGCGTGGTGCGCAAGCCGATCAGCGCGTTAGGCAGCTGCTCGAAGAGGTCGGACTGCGCGCCGAATACGCCGCGCAGTACCCGCACGAGTTTTCCGGCGGACAGCGTCAGCGCGTCGGCATCGCGCGTGCGCTCGCCGTCGAGCCGTCTTTCATCGTGTGCGACGAGCCGGTGTCCGCGCTCGACGTGTCAGTCCAGGCTCAGGTGATCAACCTGCTGCGCGATTTGCAGCGCAGTCACTCGCTCACCTACCTATTCATCGCACACGATCTCGCCGTAATCCGTCATTTGGCGACGCGCGTCGCGGTCATGTACCTCGGGCGCATCGTGGAGTTCGCGAACGTGGAGGATCTGTATCGCGAGCCGATCATGCCCTACACGCAGGCGCTGCTCTCGGCCATCCCGGTTCCCGATCCCAAGACAAAGCGCCAGCGCATCGTGCTCGCCGGTGAGGTACCGTCAGCAGCCAATCCGCCAAGCGGCTGCGTCTTTCATCCGCGCTGCCAGCATCCTGCGAAGGATGCGGCCTGCTCGCGCATCGTCCCTCCGCTCGAAGAAAAGGCGCCAGCGCACTGGGCTGCGTGCATCAAGCAGCCCCCTTCAGGGGTAACGTGGGAAACGCAGCTGCAATCCGGGGGCACCAAGATGCCCGAGCGGCATTTGCCGCTGGTGTCCATCAGGGGCTAGCCTAACCCCTAACCCCCAACCCCTTACCCCTAGGGCTAATGACAGCAGCGGCTACTCCAGTACCTAACGAGCGCGGACTATTTGGCCATCCGCGCGGCCTCGCCCTGCTCTTCGCGGTCGAGATGTGGGAGCGCTTCT
>CBQVAZ010000614.1:0-2721 GCA_967720205.1 uncultured Gemmatimonadaceae bacterium
GAGGCCGCTGGGTCCTTTGGTCGCCCCGTGTCGATGATGATGTGGTCATTTCCCCAAGCGAGCGCCATCAGCTTCGCGAGCGAGTCGACGCGCTTGTCGACGCGAAGATCGCTCCAGTACGTGTATGGACGCAGCGATTCATTGCCGTCCCCCGCGTGCATATCCACGAGATAATCGGCTTTGTCGATGATCTGCGTGGTGATCGCGTGCGCGATGCGCTCGGTCACGGTTCCGTTAGGCTTCCCCGGATACACACGATTGAGGTTCTTTTGATCCCACGGATTGCGATAGATGGTTCGGTGCACGAACGAGGGCATGTTCGCGACGTGCACGAGGATCAGCGTCCCACGGAGATCATTCGCCGCGTCGATAGTCTGACGCACGCGCTGCAGCGCGATGATCGGCGCGACCTCCGAGCCGTGCGTTCCGGCAACGAGAGCGAGTGTCGGTCCCGGTAGCCGCCCGCGCAGAATCGAGATCGGCACACGCGTCGCTGAATCGACGCCGGCCGGAATGTCGATGTAACCCGAGGCCTTCTCGCCTGGACGCGCGGTGACGGAACCAATCGTCACGACTTGGATTGCTAGCAACAAAGCTGGGAGCATCGGAGACCCGTGTCTGAGGATGAGTAGATCGAACTGGAATAGCCGAGGCTGCCATTAACCTTGCAATAAGCTTCGCGCCATACAATATGGATGTCCATCGCCACGACCCCTCCCTCCCGCCTCATCCACCGCGCCCTTAACTCACCTCACGAGGCTCGTTATGCACCGAATCGCACTTGCGACAGCTGCCGTGGTTCTCGTAGCCGCTTGCCAACCGAAGGCTCCTGAGGCTTCCAAGACCGATTCCGCTGCCTCGGCGTCTACCGGGCCGGCCGTCGGTTCAGTCGAGTGGAAGATCGCGACCTACACGAGCGCCGCACCACCTATGATCGGTGCCGGTGCAACAGTACTCGATTGGAATGATTCGCTCAAAGCCCCCGGCACCGAGCTGCGAAAGGGCACGAATGGCTGGACATGCTTGCCGCTCATGCCTCCACCTGCCGGCGGCTACACCAAGCCGGTTGAAACGGCAGCGATGTGTGCCGACGCACAAACGATGCTGTGGGCTCAAGGGTACATGACCAAAACGAAGCCCAAGAACACGATGCTCGGCATCGGCTACATGCTCCACGGTGACTTGGGCGGGAGCAACACGGACCCTTATGGAATGACGCAGACAGCAGACAATGACTGGGTCGTCTCAGGTCCACACCTCATGATTCTCCCGGCCGACGTAACCCGAATCAAGAATATTCCGACTGACCATCGGACGGGCGCGCCGTATCAGATGTGGAAGGGGACTCCATACGCGCACATCATGGTACCAACGCCGGGCGTACCGATGATGCACTAGACTCCCCAGACTACTTGTCTAAGTGGCGCCGGCTCGCCGTCAGGGAGCCGGCGCTTTCATTTCCATACATCGCCTAACAAGCGCATCCAGTTGCCGCCGATGATCTTTTCTATACGGCCGGCGCTGTGTCCAGCCGCGGCCAGCCGGTCGGCGACCAATTCGAGGCGCCTAGGCGTGTTGAAGTCAGGGACGTAGTTGAAAACGTTCTCGTCTTCGCCAGGCGCCGACACACCGCGCGCTCGCCGCACTTTCACGAAATCGGCGTGCACCTTCCTGAACTCCGGCGTGAGATCGAGCGGTGTGATGGAAAGGTCGCTGCCAATACCGACGTGGTCCTCGCCGCAGACATCGAGACAGTGCGACAGGTGGCGCAGGAAGTCATCCGCGTTAGGCTGACCCGACGCCCGCAGGAACGGCATCATGTACACGCCAACAACGCCGCCACGCTGCGCAATCGATCGCAGGATGTCATCAGGTTTGTTGCGCGGCACGTTGTTCACGGCCGCCGCTCCGGTGTGTGTCGCCGCGATCGGAGCGCGCGATGCGGCGATGGCCTGGCGCGTCGTCTCCCAACCGACGTGACTCACATCGATCAGCGTTCCCAAATCGTTGAGCTTTGCCAGCAGCTCACGCCCGTATGGCTTGAGGCCCCCATCGTTAGGAACGAGGCAGCCGTCGCCAACGAGATTGCTTCCATTATATGTGAGCTGAACGATGCGCACACCCAGCCGATGGAATAGCTCGACCCTGTCGATCTTGTCCGCGTAAGGCACCGTATCCTGAAAGCCAAGGATCACGCCGACCCTACGCTCCTTCTTCGCCGCGCGGATGTCTTCGGTCCGGCGCACGAGTCTGAAAACGTTAGGGTGATGCTCCAGTTCGTAGTCCCACGCCGCGATGTTCTTGACAGTCAGCTCGAACGCCTTGTCGCCGGTGGTGATCTCGCTGACCGTGGAGTTGACCGCCGTTATGCCGGAGCGCGCCGCGTTCTCGACCATCGCCAACGTGAGCGGATTGTCGAACATCCCGGGCACGTTGAACGGTCCGGCAGTCGCGAGTAAGTCGATGACGATAGCGTTGTCGTAGCCCGGCCACGCGTCAGGCGCTGACACAGCAGGCGGCGTGCGCCGTAGTGTTTCGCCTGGAACCGCCGATCCGGCGGCTGCGAGCGCGACGAGCTTGGAGAACTCGCGCCGAGAGAGAGAAGCGTCGCTAGGCATGGCGTAATGTTGTAACGCGCTCGGCACCGCAGGAAGACGTACATTGACTATCCCCTATCCTCCTATCCCCTATCCCCTAGATCCATGGAATGGTCCATCATCG
>CBQVAZ010000615.1:0-2721 GCA_967720205.1 uncultured Gemmatimonadaceae bacterium
CGCCAGTTCCTCAGTTTTGCGGGGCGACTGCATAGACTGCCACGCCGAACCATCGTCGAACGGAGCGACGCTTTGCTGGAGATGGCAGGACTGGCGTCGGTTCATACTCCTGTCGGCGGCTTCTCGAGAGGGATGAAACAGCGGCTCGGCATCGCGCAGGCGCTCATCAATGCTCCGCGGCTACTGCTCCTGGACGAGCCAACGAGCGCCCTCGATCCGATTGGCCGCCGCGACGTGCTCGACATGATCGCCTCGCTGCGTGGCCGGACCACGGTCTTCTTCTCGACGCACATTCTGGCCGACGTGGAACGGGTGTGCGACTCGGTGGCTATCCTCGATCATGGCCGAGTGGTAGCGAACGCGCCGATTGCCGAGTTGAAACGTCGCGCCGTCGTGGACCGCCTAACGATCGAAGTCGAGGGTGACGTCGAGCTCTTGCTGGCTGACCTGGGCCGACAGCCTTGGATGCGATCCGTCGAGCGCTCGGGTTCGCGGCTGACTCTCAGCGTCGCGGACCTCCTGCTCGCGCAGCGTGAGGTTCCGGCTGCTGTGTCCAGAGCAGGCTTGGGCCTCACGCGACTCGAAAGCGGTGAAGCGACGCTTGAAGACGTGTTCGTCGATCTGGTGGGAGGGGCACCTAACGCGAAATGAGCGGCTTCTCGGCGTTTCTCGCGAAGGAACTGAACGAGATCATGAAGACGTGGCGTATCTGGGTACTCCCCGGCATGCTGCTCTTCTTCGCCGTGTCCAGTCCGGTGCTCGCGCTGCTCACGCCCGCGTTGGTCTCCTCCGCGGCTCAAGCCCAACCTGGCGTGACGATCACGATGCCCCCACCGACGTGGACCGACGCCTACGGTCAGTTTCTCAAGATCCTGAACCAGATCATCCTCATCGCCATTGTGATCACGGGCGCCGGTGCGATCTCTGGTGAGCGCGCGTCGGGCACGGCGGTCCTCACGTTGACGAAACCGATTGCGCGGTCGGCCTTTGTTCTCGCGAAGATCCTCTCGCAGTCGCTCCTTCTCATCGCATTTTCGGCGTTAGGCGCGATCGTCTGCGCCGTGCTCACGCGCGTGATCTTCGGGGCGGCGCCGCTTTGGCCTCTCGCCAATGCCGTACTGCTCTGGCTTACGTACGCGTTGCTGTTGGTCACAGTCATGACCCTCTTTTCGGCGTGGTTTCGCGCGCGCGGCGCGGCCGCCGGCGGAGGTCTCGCCTTTTTCTTTTTGTGCCTTCTGATTGCGATTTGGCCAGCCGCGGTGCGCTATAGCTTCGCCGGCTTGCTGCCGGCTGCCGGCAAGGCGCTCGTCGGCCAGCCGGTGGCGGTCTTCTGGCCTTTGATGACGGCCGTGGGGATGAGCATTGTAAGCACGGCGGCCGCGGTGAGGATATTCGAGCGCCAGGAGCTGTGAGCATTTCCACTTGATCCTTCAGAGCCGCGTAGCTCCCAGCGAGGTGTATTTTTGCATCCCACCATTCGACGCACGCAGCGGAGGCAATGTGGACGAGAAAGCGCTCTTCACCGATTTTTGGACCAACGAATCGAAGACAACTCGCAAGGTGCTATCGCGAATTCCTGACGGATCGACCTACCGGCCAGATCCTAAGTCGCGTGTTGCGCAGGAAATCGCGTGGCAGATCGTCTGCGAAGAGAAAATGCTCATCGACGCACTCGAGAGCGGCAAAGCGGAGTGGTTGCAGCCACCGACGCCCACGACGATGCAGGAAGTCCTCGACATTTACGACAAGCAAGGTGTGGTCAAGCGCTTAGGCGCGTTGAGCGCCGAGCGCTGGAACGGCAAGCTCGAGTGGTTCGGTAGCGAGCGCCCGGCGTCACCCATGGCCTGGAGCTTTCTCTTCGACATCGTGCATCATCGCGGGCAAATCACGACTTACCTGCGCCCGATGGGTTCGACGGTGCCGCAAATCTATGGACCCAGCGCAGACGAGCCCTAGCGCGGTGAGGCGTTAGGCACGCGGGATGGTCTATGGTAGCGCGAACGCCACGTACGTTCCACCGCTAGGCGCATCGTTCTTGCCGCCGCCGCACGCGATGACGATGTACTGCTTGCCGTTGATCATATACGTCGACGGCGTCGCGTTGCCTGACGCTGGGAGCTGAGCTTCCCACAGCAGCTTCCCGTTCTTCTTATCGAAGGCTCGGATCTTCTGGTCATACGTGGTGGCCGCGATGATGACGAGCCCGTTCCGCGTCACGATCGCACCGCCATAATTGTCGCTACCGGTATTCGTTAGGCCCTGCGCCACGAGCTTGGGGTACTCGCCGAACGGAATCGTCCACGCGATCGTCCCCTTGTTCAAATCGATCGCGTTGAGCGTCCCCCACGGCGTCGCGACCGCCGGATATCCCTCGTGGTCCAGGAAGATGTCGTAGCCGTGATTGCGATACTTCGAGAAGAACGGGTCCGTTGTCGCAGCCGAGGCGGGGACGTCCTTGCCCGTCAACAAAAACTCGGTGAGGTCATTGATCACAGCGTCACCGAGCAAACTGCGGTAGCCCGGCATGCGTCCCGTCCCCTCGCGAATGGTCTTGACGATCTGCTCGCGCGTTAGGCGCTGACCTACGCCATTGAGCGACGGAGCCGTCGGGGAATCGGTCGCGCCATGACACTCGGCGCAGCGCGCACCAAACACCGACTTGTTCTCGCGCGGTACCATGCGGATGATCCACGCCATCTCGTTCGAGTTGACGTAGAGCAT
>CBQVAZ010000616.1:0-2720 GCA_967720205.1 uncultured Gemmatimonadaceae bacterium
CGGCTAATAATGAGCGGCACGCTCAGCGCGCGCAAGCTCGACGTTTTTGTGTGGGGACGATCAACTCCAAGTGCTCGGATCGCTGAGTTGCAGCGTGCGAAGCTCGTCAGGCAGCAGCGCGAGGTTCGCGCGCGGCGTCTGCGCGAGCCGGAGTGGCCAACCTGTGCCGAAGACGAAGCGCTCGCTGCCGATCGTTCTCAGCAGATGTGCAAGGTGGTCTTCTGGTGGACCCCACAGCCAGGAGATGTCCCACCACACCTTGGCGCGCTCGTTAGGTGTGAGTCCCCAGTGCACCTCCTCGATCATGTCGCGTGACGCGGCCGTGACAACAATGCGCGCGCCCGTATCGGCGCGCGCCAGCTCGCGTACACTGGCGGGCGACAAATCAGCAGCCACGTCCAACGAGTGACGCTGCCTGAGATCTTCGAATCGGACCGTCAGTAAGAGTACGATCCCCTGCCCCGCACACTCGGCGGCAAGTTCCATCAGGCGAGGATCGTCGGGACCAAGACCCCAATGGGCCGGATATGCGCGAATCGCGGGAGCTTTGTGATCGGCGCAGCGCCCCAGCGCGTCGCGCCATTGCGGCCAGTCGGGGCGAATCGTCGGGACGGGTCTCAGCCGCGATGCGTGTGTAGTAAGTCTCGAGATCAGGGCTTCATTCGCATGCGTGGGATCGCGATGCCAGACCGCCGGCAGACTGCCGACCCAGGCCTGTGCGATCTCTTCGCGATCCATGACCCTAACGAGGGCGTCCGGATCCGGGTGCGGAACCGAGCGAAACGGATAGTCGCCGATGAACGCGTTGACATCGGTGCGTGGCGTCATGCGACAGTACGCGCCGAGCCTCGGCCCTCGCGCGAGGCAGGAGCAGACGCGGGTTCAGCCGCGCCCTCGAACGCTCCGGCGGGAAAGATCCGCGCCGCATTGCGCCAGCGGATATCGGAAAGGTCGTCTGCCGAGAGGCCGATCGTTTCAAGCGCCCAGAGTTTGGCGAGGCCCGTGCACAACGTCAGATCAGCGCCCCACAGCAAGCGCCGCGGGCCGACGGCGGCGAGCGCGTCATCCAGCATGCCGCGGTCAACGCCGCTTCCCGCAAGATCGAGATACACGTTAGGCGTCTCCCGCACGGCGGCGAACGTGTGGCTATAGTCTCCGCCACCTCCGATGTGCGCCAGAATGATGTTCATCCCCGGATGGCGTGCGGCGAGTCGCCAGAGCTCGACGCCATCCGAGGCGTCCTGTCCTGGCCAGTAGCGGCGCCGGTGTTGCCAGATGTGATGCAGAACAGGCAGGCCGTGTTCGACAGCATATGCCGCGATTGGGTCCACGCGCGGATCGTCGGCGCGGCGCGCCGCGGCGAGCTTGATGCCGATCGCACCTAACGCGACGCAGCGCTCGATCTCGCCGAGCGCCAGAGTGATGTCATTGGGGTTGACGGCGACATAGCTCCGCACGAGCGATCCGTTCGTGCGCTGCAGCGCGAGCATCGCGTCGTTTCCGACGATCGTGTCGGCCGGCGACTGGAAGTAAATAGGAGAATTGCGTCCCCAGCTTCCCAGAATCGATCCGACGTGACAGGTGATTCCGATCGCGCGACCGGCGCGAAGTCGCGCGGCGTTGAGCTGCTGCCAGTCCGCGCGGGCGCACCCGTCATAATAGAAGTGCGCGTGCACGTCGATGAGCGGGCCTGCGCCGGCGAGCCCCATGCCGCGTTAGGCGAGCGAGCCGCTGCGCAGCTCTTCCGCGACGTCGACGAGCGCCGAGCTGGCCGCGGCCTCGATCGCATCCACCGTCTTTTCGTCGTGCGCCAACGCGGGGAAATTGTACGCGCCACGCTTGAAGAGCACGCCGTGGTGCGCGGCACGCGCGAGGAAGAATCGCTCGACCGCCGGATCGTCAAACGCGAGAAACCACATCGGCTCGATTCCCTGGACCTGCACGCCTGGCACGCCGCTCGAGCGGATCGCCGCACGCACCGCGCGCATCATCGCTTCGCCCGTGCTCCACAGCGTCTTGCTCACGTTGTCGCGCTCGAAGCGATCGACGACGGCCAAGGCGGCGCCGAGAGCAATGCTTTCTCCGGCGAGTGTGGACGAGATCCACGTCTCCGTCGCAACTTCCATTGGCCCGGCGCGACCGACCAGCGCAGCAATAGGAAACCCGTTTGCCAGCGCCTTGCCAAACGTGGCAAGGTCGGGCTGCACGCCGGAGTATTCCTGATAACCCGCTGTGCGCAGACGGAAGCCGGTCTTGATTTCGTCGAACACGAGAATGGCGCCGCGTTCAGTGCATTGCGCCCGCGCCGCCGCGATCCACTGCTCCGACGGCAGCTTCTCGACGACCGGCTCGAGCACCACAGCAGCAAGCTCACTGCCGGCTTGATCGCAGGCCGCTTCGAGAGCCGTCACGTCGTCAAAGGGGACGCGCAGAACGTCTGACTTCGCGCCCGCGGGAATTCCGCGACCTGAGTTCGCCCAATCGTGCCAGCCGAAATAGCCGCAGCAAACGATCTTGGAACGACCGGTCGCCGCGCGCGCGACACGCACGGCTGCTGAAACTGCCTCCGCGCCCGTTTTGAAGAAGCGCACCTGTTCTGCGCACGGGACCGTCTCGCAGAGCCTCTCCGCCAACTCGACTTCGGTGATGTGCGCCAGTCCCGCCACGTTGCCTAACGCCGCCGCGTTGAGCGCGATTTGGAGCACCTGCTCGTCTGCGTA
>CBQVAZ010000617.1:0-2710 GCA_967720205.1 uncultured Gemmatimonadaceae bacterium
AGGAACCGACGAGCAATCATATGATGTCCCCGGTTGCTAGCTCGCGCTGGGTCGCGCCGGCTCTGAACGATACCTGACGACGGCGCCCAACACTATGGCACGACTGAATATGTCCGCAAGGCGTGACGCCTACCGTGTCGTACCTTTGACCCTGTTCCTCACGCTGCCTACCTTCCGCGCCCCATGACCGATCCAAGCACCACCGCAACCGCACCATCTGGTGCCGCGACCCGCGCGGACCTGCTCGATCCTGCCCACCTCGCATCCCTTGGCCGCATCGAAATCGTCGCGCGCTGGGTAGTCGAGGGGTTCCTAACCGGCCTACACCGATCCCCACGCAAAGGTTTCTCCGTCGAATTCGCTGAACACCGCCCGTACATGCCGGGTGACGATCTGCGTTACATGGACTGGAAGATCCTGGCGCGAGCAGATCGTTGGATGATCAAGCAGTTCGAAGAGGAGACCAACCTTCGCGCGGCGCTCGTGCTCGACGTGAGCAAATCGATGGACTGGACGGGTTCGGGAGACCGCCTAACGAAGCTGTCGTACGCCGAACACCTGGTCGCGGCGCTCGCGCATCTGCTCATCCGTCAGAAGGATGCCGCAGGCCTCGTGCGCTTCGATGACGAGCTCAAGTCCGTGCTCTCCCCCCGTGCGCGTACTGTCCACTTCTATCGACTCGTGCGCACGCTCGCCGAAGCGCACGGCGGGAAAGGCGCGCGCATCAGCGAGGCGCTTTTCCGCGCGGAGCGGATGATCCGGCGTCCCGGGATGGTCATCGTCGTGAGTGATCTCTTGTTGGAGCCGAAGGACATCGATGGGCCGATCAAGTCATTGCGGGCTGCGGGGCACAATGTCGGAGTCTTGCACATCATGGACCCGTCGGAGCGCGCCCTAACGAACGCGGGCGAGGCGATTTTCTGCGATACAGAGAGTGACCTGCAGGTGAGCGTCTCGGTGGCGGACGTCGAAGACGCGTATCGCGAAACAGTCGATCACGTCGTCGAAGAGTGGCGCACGCTGTTTTCCGGAGCCGGCGTCGAGTATGCGGTTGTCACTACCGACACGCCGTTCGGCGTGCCGCTGCGCAAGGCGTTCCGAGTGCGCGAGAACCTGCCGTGAGTTTTCTCGCTCCGATTTGGCTGATGCTCGCCGGGGCGGCCGCCGTTCCGTTGCTTCTGCATCTGCTCAAGCGACGCATCGATCTGCGCATCGATTTTCCTGCGGTGCGCTATCTGCTCCGCGCCAAGCAGGATCATCGGCAGCGGCTCCGCGTGCAGAATCTCATCCTCATGGCTTTGCGCATCGCGGCGATTCTGCTGATTGCACTCGCGGCGGCGCGCCCGATCGGCTGGTTAGGTGGGAGCGGCCATTTGCCGACTGCCCTCGCTATTGTGCTCGACAATTCGCTGAGTACCTCGGTCATCGTCGACGGCGCACCGCTCATCGAGCGTTTGCGCGAAGAGGCACGCGGGCTCGTGCGCGGAGCGAACAGCAGCGATCGACTCTGGCTCGTCACGGCCGACGGCCGGGTAGTGGGCGGTGACCGCGGTACTGTACTCGACGCGATCGATCGCAGTGACGTTTTCCCTGGCCAAGGTGATCTACCAGCGGTCGTCACGCGTGCCGCGGCGCTCGTGCGCTCGGCGCAGCTGCCGGGGGAGCGCATCACCGTCCTCACTGACGGCCAAGCGACGGCGTGGCCGCGCGGTGTGGACGTTGGCGCGATCCCGCTGATCGCGTACGTGCCATCGGGAGACGCTCCGCCTAACCGGGCCGTCGTACTCGCCGATGCACGCCCCGATCGCTGGACGCCGAACGGCACCGTGGTGCTGCGCACAAACGGCTGGGGCCCTGGCGGCGACTCGGCGACGTATCGCGTCGCGTTAGGTGGTCGCACGCTCGCGCGCGGCACGATGCGCGCGAACGAAGAAGCGATCGTGCGCGCGTCGCCGACCGAACGCGGTTGGCAGCCTGGCTCGGTCGAAATCGCACCGGACGAGCTGCGCGGCGACGACTCGCGTTACTTCGCAGTCTGGCTCGGAAACCCACCGAGCGTGCGCCTCGATGCGTCGGCCGGCTCGTTCGTGCAAACCGCCGTGAGCGCGCTCGTGGGAAGTGGACGTGTTGCGTTAGGCACGGACGTCGACGTCGCAAGCGCCGACGCGGCCACCAAGCTGCCGGCGCTGCTCACCGCGCCATCCGATCCGGTGCGCATCGGCGCGGCGAATCGACAGCTCGAACGACTCGGAGTACCTTGGCGCTTTGGCGCGCGCCGCGCCGGAGAGAGCGCCGCGCACGGCGATCGTATGGAAGGGGTGACTGTCGCGCTGCGCTACGTGCTCGAGCCTTCTGCGGGAGCCAACGCCGACACGGTCGCGACGGTTGCGGGCGAGCCGTGGATCGTCGCGGGCGAGCGCTACGTGATCATCGCGTCGCCGCTCATCCCCACGGGCACGTCGCTCCCGATCTCCGCCGCATTCGTTCCCTGGTTAGGCGACGTCCTCGCGCAGCAACTGGGCGGCGAGGCAGGTCGTGTGCTCGCTCTCGCGTCGGGCGCCGCGTTCCGCCCCCCGCAGGGAACTACTGGGTTGGAAGCGAACGACGGACAGGTGCTGCCGCTCGATCCGGCGGCGGCGCGCGCTCCGATGCGCCAGGGCGTGTACTTCTTGCGGCGCGGTCCGACGCGCGTTGGCGCCGTGATCGTGAA
>CBQVAZ010000618.1:0-2708 GCA_967720205.1 uncultured Gemmatimonadaceae bacterium
CAGACCGTTGGCGGAGCGCAGAGCGTCGTCACGCCACATCGTACCAGAACGTCAAGCGTCTTCTTGGCATCGAAGCGCGCCTGATTGTAGATGAAGATCGTGGAGAGCGCGTTCCACGGCGCGAAAAAGCAGCTCCAGGCGTGCTTCGCCCAGCCCGGCGAGCTGATGTTGAGGTGCACATCGTCCGGACGCAGGCCGATCCAGTACATCGTCGACAGGTGTCCGACCGGATAACTCTGATGCGTGTGCAGCACCATCTTCGGCTTGGCCGTCGTTCCCGACGTGAAGTACAAGAGAAACGGGTCGCTTGCGCGCGTTAGGCCATCGGGAGCGAACTCGGCGGACTCTGTATCCGCATCCGTGTAAGGCACCCAGTTCGCGACTGAGCCGCCTACGACGATCCGCGAATACGAGCCAGGGATGGCGGCGAACTTCTCCGTTCCTGCGACATCCGTGATGATATGCCGCACGCCGCCTCGCTCGAAACGATCCATCAGGTCGGCGTGCGCAAGCAACGTGGTGGCGGGACTTATCACCGCGCCGAGTTTCATCGCCGCAAGTGTGATCTCCCATAACGAAACCACGTTAGGCAGCATCACCAGCACGCGATCTCCGCGCTGAACGCCTGCACGGCGCATGAGGTTGCCCACGCGGTTCGACCGTTCCCTCATGGCGGCGAAACTCACGCGTGATTCGAGCCCGCTCTCCTCAACGAGCCACAGCGCGGTATCCTGATTGTCCGCCGCCTGAACATCGAAGTAGTCGAGCGCCCAGTTGAAATGCTCGAGCGCCGGCCAGCGGAAGCCCGCGTAGGCCTTGGCGTAATCGTCGCGGTTCGCGAGCAGGAAATCACGAGCCTCGAGGAAGGCCCCGCTCTCCGTTTCCGTCCGCGTATCCGCAGCGCTGCCAACCATAGTTGCCGAATATCCGACCGCCACAGAGGAACCACAACAGCACGATTACCTGTAAACCCTGCTGGCTCAGCCGCTGTCGAACACGCATTATAGGCAAAGTGCCTATAGTCCGTGCGCCTGCTAACGGCGCCTTTCCCGCGAGGTCTGCCGATGGCTGGTATCGCTACACGCGCTGATCGCGATCTCCCCGAGTCCAGGACACCCCTGCGCTCGATCGACTTCCTCATCCTGCTCATGCTTGCGCGCTCCGGCGATCGGCATGGCTACGGCATCATGCAGGACGTTGCGGAGCACACGAACGGCTCCATCGAGTTGGAAGCGGGGTCGCTGTATCGCACAATCCGCCGGTTGCAGGACGACCGCCTGCTGGAAGAAAGCAGCCGGCGCCCTGCCGCCGACTCGGACGATGAACGTCGGCGCTACTATCGCCTAACGCCATTCGGCAAACGCGTGGTCGCGGCCGAGGCCGCGCGCCTGCGCCGCCTTGTTCGCATCGCCGAGTCCGCGCGCATCCTGGCTCCTGAACCGGCGCGATGACTGAGTTCGTTCGTACGCGGCCGCGCGGCATGCAGGAGCGCATCTATCGCGCTCTTCTGCGACTCTATCCGCGCGATTTCCGCCAGGAGTTCGGCGACGCGATGACGGAGTTCTTCCACGACCGTGTTGCGCGAGCCCGAGCGGCGCACCCGATCGCGGCTCCGCTGCTGCTCTGGCCTCATGTGCTGCTGGACTTTGCGCGTAATGCCTTGCCTGCGCGCTTCGACTCGATACTCCGCGCGCTACGTCGCTCACGCAACAGAGCGGCGGCGGGACGCACGCCAACCATTCGCGACTCACGCAGGAAGGACTGGATGCTGACGACGATTCTGCAGGACATGCGCTACGCCGCACGCGGCCTAACGAGCAAGCCGGCGTTCAGCGCCATCGTGCTCGCCACGCTCACGCTCGGCATCGGTGCTACAGTCGCGATCTTCTCCGTAGTGAACGGAATCCTGCTGCGGCCGCTCCCGTATTCCGAGCCGCGCCGGCTCATGCTGATCGAGCAGGTCGATCCCTACGGCACTGTCTCCGAGCCCGAGTTTGCAGACTACAAGCGCCAGGCACGTTCGCTCGAGAAAGTCGCCGCGATTGCGTACTCCAGCGCCAACCTCACCGGCGGTGACGAGGAACCGGAACGCATCAGAGTTGCGCGCGTATCCGATGGCTTTTTCCAGATACTCGGCGTGCCCACGCAGGTCGGTCGCTTCTTTACCCCGGACGAAGACAAGCCCAACGCTCCGACCGTCATCGTACTGAGCTACGGCCTGTGGCAGCGGCGTTACGCAGCCGACTCGAGCATCATCGGAAAGGATGTCATTGTGAACGGGAACCCGCGCGTTGTCGTGGGTGTGATGCCGTCGCGCTTCGACTACCCGTCGTCATCGATCGACATGTGGGTTCCGCTACGCCTCAACTTCGACAGCCTCTGGACACGGAACAACCACTATCTCACTCTCATCGCTCGCCGCGCGCCTAACGTCACATTTGCTGGTTCGGTGGCCGAGCTCAACGCGCTGAATAGCAATTGGACGCGCGAGTACCCCGACACCTACGCGCCAGACAAACCGGTGCAAGTGAAAGCGGTGGAATTCTCGGACGCGCTCGTTGGGAAATCGAAACCGTACCTCTACGCGCTGCTTGGGGCGGTCGCATTTGTTCTTCTCATAGCCTGCGTGAACGTGGCGAACCTGCTGCTCGCTCGAGGCGAAGGACGGCGCAAGGAGCTCGCTGTGCGCACGGCGCTCGGTGCGTCCC
>CBQVAZ010000619.1:0-2703 GCA_967720205.1 uncultured Gemmatimonadaceae bacterium
GAGAGGCTGCGACCTCGTGCGGTCCCTGTCCCGTTGGCAGCGTGGCGACGACGCGCCCAGTCGCCGCGTCGAGTAGCGTCGCGGTGTTGTCCTGCATGTTGCTGACGATGATCGTGCCGCTGGGCCGCGAATCGCTTGCGTGCTGTCCCGGCGCGACGCGACAGGAAGTCAGTGCGATCGTGAATAGCAGCGCTGCGACTGGACGGAATTGCATTATTCTGGTTGTTAGGCGCGGCGATGCGAACTGCGGTCGCAGCACGGTTACCAGCTGTGATAGAAGAATCGAAAATCGCCTAACGGCCCGATGTACAAGGAACCGCTTTCCTGTTTTGCAGGCTTCAAGCCGACTCGCCATCCCCAGAACAACGTCGGAGCGGTAGCTCTTGGAATGAGATCGATTGTGCCGAGGGGACCGTCAGGCTTAACTGCAATGCGCTTCCAGCGCACTTTGCCGTCCGCTTGTTTGAGGACGAGTACAGACTCGCCCTCTAAGGCGTTAAGCAATCTCGACTCCAAAACATAGACTCGTTTCCCGAATCGACGCAGTTCAACCGAGGACTGTAGTGGTAGATCCCTTATTTCAGCGTCAAAGGGCCGCGAGTAGTAAGGGCCATCATCCATATTGAAAACCCGCGGCTCCCATTCGTATGAGAGCCATGCAAGGACTCCCACTGCGGCGGTGATCGCGGCTATCAACGCAGGTCGTTTGCGGCGCATTACCCGCGCGATTTATGTCGAGTTTCATGCAGGAAAAATGGCTGCCGCCATCTTGCGACGCTTGAACGATATGGCTCGATCTACCGCTGTACGCCGCCGTCGCCTCGCGAGGATGATCCTTCAAATGCCAACGCTTCTCCGTAGCCTGATCGCAACCGGATTTGCCCTCGCTGCTCAGACTATGGCTTCGTCCGCCCAGAGGCAGAGCAGCGCGGCAAGCACGACGGGCGATACTACCTGCACGCCGTGCCGAGATTTCTATCGCTTCGTGAACCAGGCGTGGATCGACACGGCCTCGATTCCGCCGACGGCTTCGATACGAGGACTCGGCGGCGATCTTCTCGATCGCACGTTGAATGTTGTCAGGCAGATTCTGGCCGAAGCTGCAGCCGATACTTCTCGTCAGGCACTTCATCGGGTGCAGCAAATCGGCGGGTTCTACGCCAGCTGCATGGACTCCGTGCGTGTGGAGAGCGACGGGATCGAGCCAATCCGTTCGGCGCTTTCAGACATTGATGCTGTGCAAACGTCTCCTCAGGTGGGCGTGGTGGCGGCTCGACTCCAACGAACCGGTGTGCCTGCGTTGTTCGCGATGAATGTCGCCATTGATCAGAAGAACAGCCGCCGAATGGTCCTGGTGATCGCGCAAGGTGGGATTGGCCTGCCGGACCGTGAGTACTACCTCAGAGGCGGCGCAGGCGAGGTGCGATTCCGTTCGGCATACGTCGAATACATCACTCGTGCCTTCGAGCTGTCGGGGACGTCGCGGCAAGACGCGGAATACGCGGCGAGTCGCGTTCTCGCCATTGAAACGGCCCTCGCGAGCGCGTCGATGAGCGTGCTCGAGAGACGCGACGCATATGCCACGTACAACAAGATAAGCATCGCCCAGCTGAAGCAGTTGGCGCCCGTTCTGCCTTGGGGGCAGATGTTCGCGGAGTGGCACGCACGAATCCCCGACTCTCTGATCGTGCGACAGCCGGCGTTCGTTAGGGCGCTCGGCGCAGCGCTCGACACCGTACCAGTGCGTGACTGGCGAGCCTACCTGCGCTGGCAATTGCTGAGGGGAATGGCTCCGCATTTGTCGTCGGCATTCTCGAACGAAGCCTTTCGCTACAGTCAGCTGCTCACGGGTGCCAGCCAGCAGTCACCGAGGTGGCAGCGATGTGTGAGCATGGCCAACTCGACGATCGGGCAACTCGTCGGACGAGCCTATGTAGATCGCGCGTTCCCGGCGGCTTCAAAACGCAGGATGAAGGCGCTCGTCGCCAACATGCAGGTCGTGCTTCGGGAGCGTATCCGTGGTCTCGATTGGATGAGCGAAGCCACCAAGCGAGAAGCGCTGGCGAAGTTGGCTTCATTCCGCGTGCAGGTCGGCTACCCGGACAAATGGCAAGACTACTCGACGCTCAGAATCGACAGGGGCTCGTTCGTGACGAACGTTCAGCGCGTACGTGCATTCGAATCCGACCGGCGCATGGCGCGAATTGGCTCGGCACCAGACCCTAACGAGTGGACGGGAGTGCCGCAGGTGTTCGACGGGTTAGCCGGGCCGCTGAACACGATCACGTTCACGGCCGCAGCGTTCCAGCCGCCGTTCTTCGATCCGAAGGCTGACGATGCGACCAATTACGGAGCCATCGGGATGGTCATCGGACACGAGATGACGCACCATTTCGACGACGGAGGGCGACGGTACGACGCCAAGGGAAATCTGCGCGACTGGTGGGCGAGCGAAGACGCCGCGAAATACAACACCCGCGCACAGCGCGTCGTCGAACAGTTTGACTCCTACACGGTGCTCGACTCGCTGCACGTGAACGGAAGATTCACGTTAGGCGAGAACATCGCGGATTTAGGGGGCCTGAAGATCGCATATCTCGCCATGCAAAGATCGCAGGCGACGAAGCCGCGGCAGATAATCGACGGGAAGACCCCGGAGCAGCGATTCTTCATCGCCTACGCGCGCATGTGGGCATCGAAGGC
>CBQVAZ010000620.1:0-2703 GCA_967720205.1 uncultured Gemmatimonadaceae bacterium
TCGCTGCATTGGTCCGGTCGTGAGATCGTCTTCGTGCGACACGCTCGCCTGTGGCACGCGGCGTTTGACAGCACAGGAATGGTCGCCGAACCGGAGCCACTGGGAACGGATCCGGCGATGTATCCGTCGCTCGCTCGCGATGGGACGATCCTCTACATCTCAGAGGGCGGGCTGCGTCTGCGCTCCTCGGGCGGAGAGGAACGGCGACTCGGCTGGCCGCTCGACTTTACGCCGCCAGTGGCCGAGCCAGCGCTGATTCGCAACGCGCGCATCATCGATGGCACCGGCAAACCAACCACGCCGTTGCGGGACATCCTGATCGAAGGCGGCCGCATAACGAGCATTGCGGACGGCGGCACATTGCCGGCTGCCGGTCGCCGCGTCCTGAATGCGGACGGCCGCTACGTCATCCCGGGTCTGATGGACCTGCACGCGCACGTATACCGGACGGAGCTGCTCCCCGGCTTCGTGTACTTTGGAGTGACAACGGTGCGCGACCAGGGATCCCCGTTAGGCCCCTTGGTCGCATACGCCGACGCTGCGGCCGCCGGGAATTTCGTCGGGCCAAGAATCGACTATGGCGGCCTCCAGTTCTACAGCGATTGGGCGTTCGACACTGAAGACGGGCAGGGAGTGGAGCCAGAGGCTGATCCGGCGCACGCGGCGCGAGCGATCGCGCTCGCTCACGCCTTCGGTTCGCAGCACATCAAGGCCCGTACGTTTCGTCGCTGGGATATCAACGCGCGCTTTATCACCGAGGCGCATCGTCGCGGCATGCGCATCACGGGCCACTGCGCGCACGAGCTTCCACTCGTCGCCGCAGGAACGGACGCGAAAGAGCACGCTGGTTTTTGCGCCACACGGAGCGATGGTGCGATCTACGACGACCTCGTTCAGCTATACCGAGCCGCCGGCATCGCTGTCGTTCCGACAATCACATATTCCGCGTTCGCCGTCGCAATGAGCGAGCATCCGACGCTTCTCGATGCGGACACGGACCTGAAACCGTTCGTTCCCGACCGCAACACATTCAACTGGATGTTGCATCTGGACAGCGCCGGACGGCGACTGTTTACGGGCTTCGCTGAAGCGGCACGCCTAACGAGCGCCAAGCTCGCACGCGCCGGCGTCAGCATCGGAACAGGCTCGGACATTTGGCAGATTCCTATCGGCGCGCACACCGAGATGCAGGAGCTGGTGGCCGCAGGCCTTTCGCCGTTGCAGGCCATTCGCGCGGCGACAGGCGCTGCAGCAAGAATCATCGGAGCCGAGCGAGATATCGGCACCGTCGAAGTCGGCAAGGTGGCCGACCTCGTGATTCTCGATGCCGATCCTGTGGCCGACATCCGGAATACGAGAAAGATCTGGACGGTGCTGCAGTCGGGACAACCCGTCGACCGAGCAGCCATTCGCGCGTCTGTGAGCGCCGGAGCTCGCCCGGATCGATGAGCGCCTAACGGGAGTGCCGGCTATTTGCCGCCGAATGCCTTGGCCGGGACGCTCTGCAGGTAGCTCCATAGAGCGCCCAGCTCGACGTCGCTCATGTTGCGAAACGCCCGCCACGGCATGAATTCGTGCAACGCAGTGCCATCAGGTCGCTGACCCGTTCGCATGACCGTGACGAACTGCTGCTCCGTCCACGTTCCGAGTCCCGTGGGAGTCAGGTTCGATGCCGGTGGAAGACCTGGTGGACCAGCCACCGTTCCACCTGAAAGACCGAATCCGTGACAGCCGTGACAGCCGGCGATGTCAGCGAGGTAGCGACCGTACTCCTTCGTCAATCCTTCGGGAACACTAGACCGTGCGATGTCGCCGTGCGTCTTCGGAGCGACGAGGATGTTCATGCGTCCTGTCGCCAGCATCGCTCGGCCGAGCCAACGGAAATGCGAGCGCTCCATTTCGCGATCGACAGGCGCGAGCTGTCGCAAGAACGCGAGGATGGCGCCGAGGTCCGCATCGTTGACGTGAGTGAAGACTTCACTCGGCATAACGATGAGCGAGGTACTGTCCTGCCTAACGCCGTAGCGAATGGCGCGCACCCAATCGAGGTCGCTTCGCGCCGCCGCCACGCCGCCGCGCCCACGCGTCAGATTCGGTCCGGCCAGAAAGCCAATCGGGCCGGCATCGGAGTAGACGGCGCCTCCGCCGTCCTCGGCGTGACAGAGGGCACACGTGAGCGAGCGGTAAAAGTGCTCGCCGCGAGCGATACCAGCGCTGTCCGAGCGCACAGCGACTGGAGTCGCCGCAGCGGCGTATCGTTTGTTGAGCCGGCGTTCGCTTAAGCCATACAACGTCGCCGCGAGAACGAGTAAGGCAAGCACCAGCACGAGAAGCGACGTACCGAGAATACGAGTGATTCGATTTGGCATTGGGCTGCTGTTGAGCGTCCGGGACTATAAATAGCGACAATCCAATAACACTAAGAGCTACGACCTAAGAAACGCGTTAGGCGAAACACAATCTTGCGCGCGTCCGTAGGCAGCGGCACCTTTGACTGCCCGCGTAATGAGGGTGTTATGCCGTTGCCAATCGATGACGACCTGGACCATGACGATGCCAGCATCGAGATCCTCAACGAAGTCCAGCTGATTTCATTCAAAGCAGAGCCGCCAAACATCGGGCCGTTTGGCGCATCGGTGCTCCGTTGGCACGTCGAGGGACCGCCAGGCTTTCAACTCAAACTGCGAGGGCAGGGAGTTCCCA
>CBQVAZ010000621.1:0-2699 GCA_967720205.1 uncultured Gemmatimonadaceae bacterium
GAAGCGAAGCTTCCGCTGATCGCGGTCATCGCCGTCCACGGCGTCGCCGATCAGGCGCCTAACGAGAGCGCTCGGCAAATTGCCGAGTTACTCTTGCGCCAGCGCTACGAAGACGGCGCCGAGACGTACACATCGTTTCGAGAGTACCCGCTGCGTATACCCGTAGACCCGCCGCTCCCTCCCTGCGGCGAGGAGTGCCAAGTTGGCGAGCCTGAAGCGACTGGCATAACGCGGTCGCAGAGTGACCCTGATCTCGACTTCACGCACCGTCTCCTGCACCACTACGAGTCGCGACGCACGCCGTACGACACCGTACGGCTCGAAGGGCATCGCCTGCGTCCAGCAAAGAGAGCCGCCGAGGAAAGCGATTGGATCGCGCGCGACCAATGCCACGTGCATGTCTACGAGTTGTTCTGGGCCGACCTCTCGCGGTTAGGCACAGGGCTCATCGGAATCGTCGGTGCGATCTATCAATTGATCTCGAGCCTCTCGCAGCTTGGCCTGCGCACGATCAAACAATCGCGGCGTCATCACGATCCGGAGGGTAAGGCGGCGCGATGGACAGCGTACCTGCGAGCACACCGCTTCGCGGTCTGGCTTTTGACCGTCGTCGTTCCGCTTCTCAACCTATGCATCCTCGGCGCTGCGCTGGCGATGCTCATTGCGCGCGCACCGAGAACGACTCGGGCGGCTGTGTTTGCCATGGTACTCGTGTTAGGCGTGCTCGCCGCGCGCACGATCTGGCGGCTGCGCGGCCGCCGCCCACTAACGGAGACGGAGAAAGTCGCGCGAGGCCCCCACGATCCGCGCGATTCCAAGCCGTTCAGGGGGCCGTCTGCCCTGTGGCTCATCGTCGTGGCCCTCGCAGGCGCCGGCCTCTATTGGAGCCTAACGCGGCTCGCGAACGAGAGCCTCAGTTTGAAGCTGATCGTAGCGCTTTGGACCGTGGTCCAAACCGCGGCGCTCATCAAACTGGGCCAGATCTTCGACGACCGCATAAGGACTGCCTTCAGGGTTGCTGTCGTGCTCTCTCTGTGGACTGCGGCCCTGCTTCTCGTCGTTGCCTGGACGTCAAACGACGTCGTTCAGGTGGCGCACGGAACGATTCGAACAATCGAGCTGCTCTTTTGGATTCTTACAGCATCGTGGGTTCTCCTAACGATTTCGGGCATCGTGAGCGCGATCGGTGCCTTGCGAATCGTTCGTCATAAGCCGCAGGGCATCGACAAGGAACTGCAGTCGGCGAACTTGCTGCGAGCCCGCCGAGCGCTCTGGACTGGCGCGAGCACGCTCGCGGTTTCCACAGCGGCGCTTTCGGCGCTCACACTTTTTGTCTGGTCCGCGCTCTACGCTGTGCTGTCCGTATCCCTCCCTGCACCGAAGCCGGAGGTCGTGAAGAGCACGTCGGCGATGGTTTGGGATTCGTCGCAGGGGCCCACGGTCCGAAGGCTTGTCACGCAGGACACGAGCTATGGCTATCGGCCAGTCATCACGCATCAGCTGCTCGCCATCAATCGGGCGAAGATCTGCTTCGATTCAACGACGGCGACCGCTGCGTCGCGCGTCATTCCGTGCGGGCTTTTGTCGTTCAAGTCGATACTCCGGACGCTTCTCTCCGTGAGCGCCATGGCTGGATTGCTTGTCAATGGTTTTGCGCTGTTCCTGGCCGCCGCGATTGGCTTATGGCTGGCCCTTCCGTCTGTGCTTCAGGAAGTTCGTCCGCGCACTGACCCCACAGCGCATCCAGGCCGTTCGGAAGCGTTAGGCGAGTGGCTTACCCAGGGGTTCGACCAGCTGCGCAAGGTTGTCGTCGGCGCGTATGTTCTGATCTTCGGCGCTACATTCGCCGTGATCATGCTCGCCTTCTGGCTCTTTCTCGCCAAAGAGCAGACTCCCGGTGTCGTCATATGGCTCTTCGAGTTTCTGCAGCCGCGCAGCGACGCTTTTCTGTTCGGCATCGGTTCACTCGTCGCAGCATCGACTGTCGGGGTGGTAGCGCTGCTCACACGCTTCGAGAGTTGGTCCAAGGTCGTGAGGCCCGGGCTCGATGTCGCCCTCGACGTCGACAACTATCTGAAATCGCGTCCGGAGAATCGGACGCCTCGAGCCCGGATGATGGAGCGCTTCGTCGCGCTGCTGAGGTACGTGACACGTTGGCGCCGTGACGGCGCTGGCTACGACGCAATAATCCTCATCGCGCACAGTCAGGGAACCGTGCTCACAAGCGAGGTCCTGCGCTATCAAACGTTGCGCAAGTTCGCGAACCTTTCGCTCGAGGAGGGATACCCGCTGCCTGACGAGCAGGCGAAGCCGAAGCCCACTTCGCTCAGCGTCGACTTTCTCACGATGGGATCGCCCCTGCGTCAGCTGTACACCAGCTCCTTCCCGGATCTGTTTGCGTGGACCTTCTTGTCGAGACCAACCGGCGGGAAAACTGCTGGCCGAGCTTTCTGCAATACGTTAGGCGTCCGTCGCTGGTGGAACGTCTTTCGCAGCGGCGACTATGTGGGTCGCGCGCTCTGGCAGTACGGAGGAAAGCGCGACGCCTTCGAGCCAGGTAAATGGTTCGGGCAGGATGACTCGTGCCGGGAAATGTGCCTCGGCCCAGGGGCACACACGCACTACTGGAACGAGAACGGGAGCGACGTCGGTCAGGTCCTCGATGACATGATCTGCGCCGCGTATGAGAACTCGCCGCG
>CBQVAZ010000622.1:0-2694 GCA_967720205.1 uncultured Gemmatimonadaceae bacterium
AGCCCTTCGCCTAACAACCACGCGTCCACGATTTCTCCCAGGACCGACCCCCCGCTCTGCCGCGCGATCGCGTGCGAGCCGACGAGATAGTTCTGCGCACGCTGCAGCTCGTCGGACGTCACCGGTGCCGTACGCAGCTTCGCAAACTCGGCCAGGAGCCCAGCGCGCGCCGCGTCCTCCTTGTCAGGCGAGGTCGCGATGTAGGCGACGATCGCGCCAGCGCGGCGGCGTTGCAGCGCATGAAGCTGCACCGTGTACGCCAGCGACTTCTTGTCGCGTAACTCGTCGAAGAACCGACCGCCCAAACCGCTAGCTATTGCAGTGAGCACCTCGGCGGCGAAACGCTGTGAGTTGGTTCGATCCGGCCCCGGGAAAGCGAACGCCATCGCGGACTGCGCCTTGTCGCGCGACTCGCTGCGCATCGTGTAATTGGCCGGCCAGGTCGGCGGCGCGACGGCCACGCTATTCGTGAGTGCGAGATCGCTGAACGCGGCGGCGGCGACGCGCGCCGCGAACTCCGGCTCCACATCGCCCACGATCGCGATCACGCTCTCCCCGCGCAGCAACCGCTCGGAATGCCAGGCGGCCACATCGGCTGCGGTCACGGCCATGAGCGTCTCCTCGTCGCCTAACGTCACGCGAGAATACGGGTGGCCCTCGAACGCGGCTTCCACAGCGAGACGGATCGGATAGCGCATCATGTCGTCGCGCAGCTGCTCGAGCTGCGCCAACGCGATCGCACGCTCGGTGTCGATCGCCGCTGCAGCGAAGGACGGCTGCTGCACCACATGCGCCAGAAGCGCGACGGCTTCCTCGAAGCGCGCCACCGGAACGCTCAGCATCCAGCCGCTTGCCTCGGGAGACACGCTCGGTGAGATGCTGCCGCCCAGCCCCTCGGAGACCTCGGCGATCTGATCGCCGGAGAGAGCACGCGTTCCCTTGAGCGCGCCGCGCACGAGCAACGTGGACATGCCGACCGAGGCGTTAGGCTCGGCGGCGACGCCGCCTAACGTGAACATGCCCATGTGCACCAGCGGCGCGCCGGTGCGGCGCTGAACGAGTAGCGGTACGCCGCCGCCCGTGCGGAAGCGCTGGATGCCGTGGTCCTCTCCGTCCGGCGCTGCCCCGTTGCGCGCGACGACGGCAGGCGCGCGCGGCGTCTCCTGCGCCGGGGCGACGCGCTCGGTCCCCGCGGCGAGCGTCGCGCGCACGAAATCGGCGTCGGTGGCAAACGCCGCTGCGGCTTGCGGACGATAGACGAGCAGTGCGGCATTTGCTGGCGAGAGGTAGCGTGCCGCCGCCTCGCGCACCTGCGACGCAGTCGCCGACATGGCCTGCTCGTAATACTCCCCAGCCAGTCGCCAATCGCCTAACGCTTCCCATTCGGCCAGGAGATTCGCCTGTCCATCCATCGTTTCCAACCGCCGCGACCAGCGTGCGTCCGTCATGCGCCGGGTGCGCTCCAGCTCCGCCTCGGTCGGTCCGGTCTCACCGATCGCTTGGATCTCCGTCCACAACGCCTTCGCCGCATCCCAGGCGCGCTCCGGTGGCCCTTCGGTCTCGGCGCCGAAGACGCCGATCTCCGTGGGCGTGTAGTTGTATGCGCTAACGCCGGACGCGTAGCGCCGTTCGCGCACGGCGCGGTATAGACGCGAGGAGCGGCCCATCGCGAGCACAGCGCCAGCCACGTCGAGAGGCGGCGTATCAGGATGCAGCGCCCCCACCGTACGCCAACCGAAGGTGACGTGCGTTTGCGCGACGTCACCGGCCATCTCACGATAGCGAAATCCGGGCGTGCCTGACTCGTTAGGCCCAGGGACCCGAACCGGCTCGCCCGCTGGCGGTCCGCCATACAATGCTTCCACCTGCCGCAGCGTCGCGTCGACGTCGATGTCGCCGACGATAGCGAGGATGGTGTTCCCCGGCCGGTAGAAGTTGCGATAGAAGCGCAGCAGGTCGTCGCGCGTTAGGGCGCGCAGGGCGGCCTCGTGTCCGATGCGCCAGCGGCGGATGCGATGCCGATCGTGCAGCAAGGCGTACATCGACTCGGTCGCGACAGCGGACGGATTGTCGGATTTCCGCTTCGCCTCCTCGATGATGACTTCCAGCTCGCGCGCCAATTCGGCGCCGTCGATCAACGAGTTGGCGTACGCGTCAGCCTGGATCTCGAGGCCGGCGGCGAAGCCGTCGCGCGGAAGGACGGCGTAGTACAACGTGTAATCGTAGATCGTAGCTGCGTTGAGATAGCCGCCGTTCGCTTTTGTGGCCTTGGCGATCTCACCAACCGCGCGCGTGGGCGTCCCTTTGAAGAACATGTGCTCCAGCACGTGCGCGATGCCGGAGACATCGTCCGTCTCGTCGAAGTAACCAGCCTTGACGTATGTGACGACCGCGGCGACAGGCGCGGACGTGTCGCGCCTGACGAGAACCGTGAGGCCGTTTGCCAGGCGGACTCGCTGCGTGGACTGCAGGGCATCAAACCAGGCGGGCATTAGCGCGCCGCGAAAAAGCTGCACCACCGCGGACTAACGCGGACACTGCGCTGACGAACGCGGAGACTGCGGTTCTTGAAAAACAATGAGCAAACATGGTATGCCGTTCAATTGGTTATGCAGTTGTCCGTGTTTGTCCGCGTTCGTCCGCGGTGAAGCAGTTGATCTACCGTGGTGGCGGCGGAATCACCGGCGGCGGCGG
>CBQVAZ010000623.1:0-2693 GCA_967720205.1 uncultured Gemmatimonadaceae bacterium
AGATCGAATACTTCGGTGCCGGGCTGGTGCCCGCCGACGAACTCGATCACGAGTTTGTCGTCGATGACCGCGCTCCACGCCCCGTGCCGGATGCTGTCAGGAATGACATCGCGTGTGCTGAATGTGCGCGAGGCGAGGATCGCGCTATTCGAGCGCGTGGTTGAGTCGGCGTCCCAGTAAACATCGAGCGACGTACCCGGAAGTTTGCCAGTGCCGAGCGCGACGTGCTCGATCGTCGTCGCGAGGTCGCGCAGCGTCACGAAATCGGCGATGCGCGTTCCCGCGGGGACGCGTCCGCGGGCATTGATCAGCAGGGGGACGTGCAGCACCTGCGGATAGAGCGTCGCCCCGTGATCGAACGCGCCATGTTCGCCGAAGTGTTCGCCGTGATCGCTCGTCACGACGACAATTGTGTTGTCGAGCGCTCCGGCGGCCCTGAGAGAGTCCAGCAGCATGCCAATGCGCGAGTCAGTGTAGGCGAGCGCGGACTCGTAGGCATCGCGCTCCGCCTGCACCTCGTGCGGCTTCATCGACCGCTTGCTCGAGCGAAAGGCGATGCCCCCGTTAGGCATCGAGAAGCCGATGTGCCAGTTTTTCCGCGCCGTGTCGGGGCCGAACATTGTCGCGAAGGGAGCCGGCGGCAGGTAGAACTCATGCGCGTCGAAATAGTTCACGAAGGCGAAATACGGGCGCGTGCCGCGGGAGCGCAGCCAGCGCACGACGCCGGCGTTCACGGCGTCGGCCTTGCGGCGATTGACGTGATCGTACCAATGGATCGCACGGCGCAACCGGGGCTTGTGCAGCAGCCAGGTCGTGAACGAGGAGCTCATCGCGAGCTGCCTAACGTCGCGCTGGAAGTCCTCGTAGTGGGCGAAGCCGCGAGCGACCCCCACTTCGTGCGATACCATATAGTTGCCGACGAAGCCGCCTGTGACGTATCCGGCGTCGCGGAAGCGTTCCGCCAGCGTCAGGTCCGCCTTGTCCAGCGGCGTCACCCAGTCGGCGCTCAGCTCGTGCGGGTAACGGCCAGTGAAGATCGACGCGTGTGAGGGAAGTGTCCACGGCGCCGTGGAGAACGCGCGGTCGAAGCGCACGCCGGAATCCGCCAGTGCATCGAGCACCGGTGTCGTGCGCCGCGCATAACCGTACAGACTGGTGCTCTGCGCGCGGACTGTGTCGAGAATGAGCAGGAGCACGTTAGGCGCGTTGCGGTCCGCGGCTGGAAGCCCGGCGAGCGCGCGGCGCTCCTGCAGCGCGGCTGTCGCGATCACTACACCGCCAAGGATGACGACGCTGCTACCTAACGGGATCAAGGCGCGATCGATGACCGTGCGTGTCGCACCACGGCGCCGCAACGCGCCCATTGCGGCGACGCCCGCACCGAGACCCAGGATCGCTCCCGCACGGCGTCCGATCTGCGGGACGCGGTCCGAGAGCGACCACACCGCGAGCGCGACGAGCGCCCCTGTGACGAGCGCGGCTTTGGTGCTCCCTGACACGCGCCGGCCTGTCAGCGCGAGCACGGCGATCATCGCGATCGCGAGGACAGTGAAGAGCACCGCGTTTGCCAAAGGCGCCATCCACACGATGTCCCATCCGGTGTGGATCTGCATCCGGCCGCCGAAGTAGTGCCACGCAAGTCGGATAGCGGCCTCTCCAAAGCCGGCCGCGAGGCCTAACGAAACGGCGCGGCGCAACGACGACGTGATCCAGCGCACGTCGCTCTGCGTCATGGAATTTGCATTGCTCGATTGCGATGTCGTCACCGACGTACGCTCCCGGTATTGAAGTCGACAGGCCGAGGTCGGCACGCGCGGTTGCTCGCGGCAAACTAGTCAGTCGCAGCGAGAAAGCGGTGATGCGTGTGCCAGTCGCGTGGCTCTTGTTCGGCGCCGCGTTTCTCCCACGTCTCATCCTCGTGCTCCGTGAACCTCAGAGTGGAGAGACGTTTTTTGACGAACCCGGCATGGTCGCGTACTCACTGAGCCACGGCGAAGGGTTCTCGAATCCATATGGTGGACCGACGGGGCCGTCGGCGCACGTCGCGCCGTTCGTGCCACTATTGCTCGCGTTTTTCATCAAGGTATTTGGAAGCACGGACGCCGCCTGGCTCGCGAGTCGTGTGGTCGCCTGCGCAGTTGTCGCGTTCCACGCGGCACTCTTGCCCACGATATCGGAACGCGTTGGTCTTGGCCGCGTCGCGGGAACCCTCGCAGGGTTGGTCGCGGCGGTGCCGTTCTTCCTCTGGGTGGAGACGAACGGGCGCTTCGAAACGCCGTACCTGCTGCTCGCGACGACCCTGCTCGTGACGAGCACGGCCTTTTGGCTCGCGCCGTCGCAGCCGGAGCGCTCGGTCGGAAAGTGGGCGTGGTTAGGCCTGGCCTGGGGTCTTGGGGTCCTGCTCACGCCGACGCTGCTTCCCGTGATGCTCGCGCTGTTGGCACTCGGTACGCTACCGGCGCTGAGCGCCGGCAAGCGGCTGCGACTGCGTCAGGCGGGAGCCGTGCTCGGCGGGGCGATGCTCGTCTTCATGCCGTACAGCATCGAGAGGAGCGTGCGACTGGGAGCGCCCGTTCTCGTTAGGTCGAATCTCGGGCTCGAGCTGTTCCTTTCCAACAACGACGCTGCGCATCCGCGCTTCCTCGACAACATGGCCGACACGGCGGTGATGAAACGGCACCATCCACTGCTGC
>CBQVAZ010000624.1:0-2687 GCA_967720205.1 uncultured Gemmatimonadaceae bacterium
CCGCTGTCGAAGACCCGCTGATCGTCGGCTCGGTACTTCGCGGCCTGCATGCGCCAGGGAAGACGCCGATTGAGGTCCGTCATGCCGATCAGTTCTGCTGTCGGAACGCCGGCATCGCGCGAGAAGTGTTCGTTGCAACCGCCGAACGTGAACTCCGGCGCCAGCTTCCAGAAAACGCGCACGGGCCATTGATCCTTCGACGACTCGGCGAGATAGCCAGCCAGCTCGGCGCTCAGCTCCTCCTCGGTTTCAAAGGCCCATCGAGCGGATCGTGCCTGAATGTTTGGATGCATCTGCGGCCACGACGCCTCGACGACCTTCTTGTAGGCCTCGAGAATAGCGCGGCTCTGTTTTGCGTCCACGGTGCTCCTCCGACGTGTAGAGGATCAAGTCCGCCAGCATTCGTTAGGTACGACTCCACACCACTTATCGATCGGTCCCAAAAATGCATTCACTGGGCGGCTTCCGGGAACGCCCGTCGTGCATTCTCGCCGGCTGTCGTGCTGTTCGCGCAACCGTGATCGCGTGCGTAAATTGGGCCCGCCTACGGTGGGACAACACTCTGGAGGAGTAATGCGAAGTCCTCGATGGTCCCGAGTACTACTCATGCTGGCCGCCTTCTCAGTGGCCCTGCCCGCGACAGCTGCCCCCCAGCTTGGATCGCTAAAGAAGAAAGCCGAGGAGGCCGCAAAGAAGAAGCTCGAAGAGGCGACAAAGAAGGCCTCAGCCGACAGCGCGAAGGCTAAAGCAGCCAACGACAGTGCGAAAGCAAAATCCGTGGATTCTGCCCAAACCGGAGCAGCTGCGGCTTCAGGTGCCGGCAGTGCCGGCGCTACTCCGGCCAAGGCCGACCCGAAGATCTGGGACAACTACGACTTCGTTCCCGGCAACAAGGTGATCTTCTATACAGATTTCTCCGAAGACAAAGTCGGCAACTTCGCGCGCGGGCTCAAATTCGTCGCCGGCCAGATGGATGTCGTGGAGCGGGACGGCATCAAGGTGCTCCGCGCGACGGAGCGGTCGGAATTCCGCATCCCAGTGGGCAAGCAGCTGCCCCAGCGCTTCACACTCGAAATCGACGTCATCGCGCCGCCAGAATACTGCTGCGGCTACGAGGTCTTCTCCGTCGAAGGCGGCCCGAACCGGGACCGGGGCGCCGAATCCGCCGAGATCCATTGGCATCCCAACGGCGTTACGATCATTGGCGGCGACAGGAACCAAAACGCCAACATGCCTGAAGCGATGCGATCGCAATTCATGGGAAAGCTGGCGCACATCCGCATTCTCATGGACAGCGGCTACTTCAAGATGTACGTGAACGAGCGCCGCATGTTCAACATCCCGGAATTCAAATTCCGTCGCGACTCCGTCATCCTCACGCACGTGTTCGGCTCACCAGAAGACAAGATGGCTGTTTTCATTACGAGTATCCGAGTCGCTGAGAGCGAGACGGACGTGCTGTACGACGCGCTCTCCGCCAAGGGGCGTTGGGCGACGCAGGGGATCCTCTTCGCGACCGGTAAGGCCGAATTGCAACCTGAATCGCGTCCAGTGCTCAAGGAGATCGCGGCGACGATGAAGGACCACGGCGATCTCAAGATCCTGATCGAAGGCCACACGGACAACGTCGGGAGCTCGGCGAGCAACCTGGCGCTGAGCGACGCGCGGGCGGCGGCTGTCAAAGCCGCGCTCGTGGCTGACTTCAGCATCGCGGCGGATCGCATGTCGACCAAGGGATTCGGCGACACAAAGCCGTCGGTGCCTAACGCAACACCTGTGGGCCGCGCGCAGAATCGCCGCGTGGAGATCGTCAAACAGTAGTTACGCGAAACTGAGCTCACGGTGCGCGCCGTCCGTCGGCGCGCACCGTGGCCAGGAATCAGCTCGCCTTCAGCGCCGCGGTCGCCAGTTCGGCTGTCGTAAAGTTCACTCCAAAACGCCGGCACCAGACGGAGACTGCCCTATATCGCGTCAGGTCAGTGCCGGGAGGAATGACGTAGTTCTGATCGCCGACGTTCCCCTTGAGGGGACCTAACGTGACGAAGCCGGCCGCTTCGAGATCCGAACGATCGCTCACGTTAGGCGCACCGAGCAGATACACCTGCAGGTCGGGGCCGTTCAGCGTCTCGAAGGACGAAAAGCGCAGCACGCGCTGACCGTCGGGAAGCTCGAGCACTTGAGCCAGCCCGCGACCCTCATGCGTCCGCGACCGGAACTCTCCGGCCAGCAAAACTGTCGCAGCAGCGTTAGGCGAGGCCTCGCTCACGCGGCTGTCGATGAACGCGCGATCGGGTCTGAAGAAGTACCATGCGACAGCCGCGAGAACTACAGCCGCGACGAAGAATGTGCTGCGCTTGGACATGATCGGCTCAGAGGCGCGGCTTCTACTTCTTTGTGAACGTGACGCTTCCGACTGGCACGGCTGTGCCATTCACCACGAAGTGCGCGGTGCTCGCCTTTGACGTCGGCTTCTTTGGATTGTTGTCCTTATCTGGGGCTTTATACGTCGTGCCATCGTCGCCACCAGAGTCGTAGGCGATGAGGTCGAGCGTGCGGGACGCCGCCCAGGCGCCATTCTCCATGAGATTCACGTTCGCGACACCCGTGAACCAGTCGGGGCTCGGCGCGACCATCGCCACGAGTGAGACGATGGGGTGCGCATCATCGACGCGCACGGTCGTCACAAG
>CBQVAZ010000625.1:0-2686 GCA_967720205.1 uncultured Gemmatimonadaceae bacterium
GTTTACATAGACGGAGCGCGAGTTTGGGCCTGGGACACGCCGGAGCCACCTAACGTCGATGAAATCCTGTCCACGGAGCTCGAGGGGATTGAGGTCTACCGAGGCGCTGGGGAGTTGCCACCCGAGTTTCTCGGCACTGGCAATCAGTGCGGAGCCATGCTGGTGTGGACCAGGGTGGGCTAGTAGGAGACGCGCGAAGCGACTTCGGCGTTAGGCGTCTTTCCTAAAGCATTAACCACAGAGAACACGGAGAACGCAGAGGTCTTTCAAATGTTTTCCTCCGTGTTCTCTGCGTTCTCTGTGGTTCAAGCTCTTTCGATAGCCGCTAAACGCCCAAGGTTTCGCGAGTCGGGTGCGGCCAGCAAGTCGTCGTGCCGTAATTGCGATTCGTGAACGGATTCGAGCCGGTCTTCCACGTGATCTTGTAGCGCAGCAAGTCGTTGAGCCGGTGACCGCCTTCGAAGCTCAGCTCCTTGCGACGCTCATCGATCACCGCGGTGATCGCATCTGCTTGTGTCACGGCGACGAGCGGCGGCAAACTGACAGCCGCGCGCCGAGTGTTTAATAGAGCCATGCCTGCCGCCACCTGGTTCTGCTGAATCAACGCTTCGGCCTGAATCAGGTTCGCCTCGATTGCGCTCGCGAGACGCATCGGGCTCGTTAGGGCCGTGTATTTCGTCGTGACCCACAGCCGCACTTCCGAGTTGAACGCGCCGCGACCCGCATCCTTAACCAGCACGCGCGGATCGTTCATGGTGCGATACGCGGTAGCGACTGTGTACGCGCCCTGCTGCTCCGCGAGACGCCAGAGCTTGTTCCAGCGCCGGTTACTCTCCTGACCGCGATCCACATTCTTGCTGTATGCCGCGGGCACTTGACTCGCGAACGTCGCGGCCTCGGCCCACTTCTTCAAATCCATCTTCGTGCGCGCCATGCCGACGCGCGCCAGGTTCAGCATGTCGGTGTTACTCGCGGCTTGAGCGAACGCGATGCCTTCGCCGAATCTCGTTTCTGCGAGAGTCAACGCTGCTGTCGGCGGCTGCACCGCGGCGCCATCGAACGCGACTTGACAGAAGCCCTCACCCATGAGCAGGTACGAGTACGCGCCATAGATCTTCGCCTGCGCCTGAAGCGAAGCGCGCCCTGCTACTTGCTGATCCGTCCACGACGCGAGCTTCTTTATTGTCTCTTCGGATTGGAACCGTGCAGTGTGCAGCGTTAGGTTCATTCCGAAATTCCCTTCACACGTGCCTATCGAGTAATCGTTCTCGTCGGCCGTGATCGTTCGCTCTCCCCAGTTCGCGAGAGGAACGTTGGAGTTTGACGTCTCGTACTCATCCGAGTGCACCGCCGATCCTGACATGTAGTTGCTGTACGCGCACTCGAAATCACCGATCACGCTGCGCACGAGCACAGCGGCGAGACTCGGATCTCCGATCTGCTCTGTGGGAATCTGGCCGGGGAAGTCAACCTCGAGGATCTTGTCGGTGTTGCAGGCGGCAAAGCTGATGGCCGTCAACACGGCGACGCCCCGACGCACCGAGCCATTCATTGCAATGGTCATGGGAATCTCCCTTTCGTCGGGTTAGAAGGTGAAGCGCACGGTGGTGCGGAAGCGCATGAGCTGCGGCCATGACTCCTGCGTGTAGGCGCCATTGCCCGATGCGTCACCGCGCCCGTTAGGTATCAATTCCGGATCGACCCATGGCGCACCGTATGCGTTTTCCTGCGCGCGCCAGAGGAACATCAGGTTCTCCCCTGCGAACGTTATTGATCCGCGCGTTGCGCTCGCGCTCCGGAGCCAGCTCGCTGGCAGATCGTACGTGAGCGACACCGTCCGCAACCTGGCGAAGCCTGCATCGAACACACCGGCTGCCCCGGGTCCGTTCGGGTCGTTGCGCCAGCCCTGCAAAATCGGGTCGTCTCCAGAAATCGAAGTACGCGAGTTTCTGAAGAACGTGTGCTGCGCGCCGACGTCGCCGACTATCGCGTGATGGCCCCCGACGTAATCAACAAGCGCGAAGAGTCGCGTCCGCGCGCCAAAGCGTAGCGTGCCGTTAACCGATCCATTGTACGACGGCGTCGGGCGGCCATAGTACAAGCGAGGCGCTGTCGCGCACGGCACAACAGTCCCGTTGCCGCGGCCGAGATCTGTCCCGCCCTCGCACATCACGTTGGTGGCGCGTGGCAGGATAAACAGGACCTGCCCGCCTGATCGTGTCGTGTCAGGCACGACCGTCGCACTGACGATCTTCTTGTAGAAAATCGACGACGGAGCAAACCCTTCGATGTTGAACTGCTGGACGTAGCTGCCGCCGGTGAACGTGGGCGGAACGCCGCCGAGGCTCACGATCTTGCTGTCGTTCGTCGCGACCGTGCCACGGAAGTCGAGCCCCCATTGCGCCGTGTTGAGCGCGGACAGATCAAGCGCCATTTCAACACCGCGATTGCGTGTTTTTCCGATGTTCAGGAATTGCACGCCGGGGAATCCACGCGATGGTCTGAGCGGCGCTGAGATGATCGCGTCGTTCACGTCCTTGTTGTACCACGTGAACTCGAGACCAATGCGTTGGTTGAAGAGACCCGCGTCGAATCCAATTTCCGTCTCCTCACCGATCTCGGGCTTGAGGTCCTGGTTGCCGAAGTTCTGCGGAGTGACTCCGCCTAACCCGAGCGGACCGACGGC
>CBQVAZ010000626.1:0-2683 GCA_967720205.1 uncultured Gemmatimonadaceae bacterium
ATCGCTGCCGCGCGAAGCGATCGGAGCACAGCAAGGGCTCGATCGCTCGCGCAACAACAACGTGTACCCAGCCGGCTATGAGACGGCGACGGACGCGAGCGCTGGCCGCTACGAGAGCATCGGCAATGGTCCTACGCAGCTCGTGTTCATCGGCGGCTGGGGCTTCAGCGGCGACATCTTTCGCGAGTTCGCGGGCAAGAACTCCGCCGATTACACGACGCTGCTCGTCACGCTTCCCGGTTTCGGTGGAACGCCGGGTTGGCCGATGCCCACGGATTCTGTCAGCCATGCCACGACGCCATGGATGAGTCGCAGCGCCGACGCGATCTCGCGCATGATGACGCAGCGCGGCGTGGGGGACGCGATAATCATCGGACACTTCATCGTCGGATCGCACGTCGCACTCGAACTTGCGCAGCGCCACCCGGATCAAGTGCGCGGGATTGTACTCTCCGGCGCCGAGTTGAGTCGCTACTGGCCGTCGCGCGCAGATACCACCGGCCGCACGCCGGCGACGTCAGCTCAACGAGCCGCGTCAGTCGATCGCTTCATGGTGCCGCAGTTCTTCAGATTCGTCACGGATTCGACGTGGCACGCGAACAACTATTTGCCACACACGTTTTCAGTCGATTCGTGGCACGCGACGCGGCTCTGGCGCGAGCAGTCCCTGGTGCCGCTGCCGATCATGATGCGCTACCTGTCTGACTTCTACGCGACGGAGTTCGCGCCGAAGCTCGACAGCATTCGCGCGCCGCTCCTAATCCTGCAGCCCGCGTTCACTGAGCACATCGTCAACGATCCGCGCACGACCTACCTCAAAATGATGTTTCAGGACAGCTGGAAGCCGGCGCAGGGCCGGTCCGGCGTCGAGATGCAGATCGTGCCTAACGCCGCCGTCAACATATGGCTGGATCAGCCGGACGTCTTTGCTGTGGCGCTCAAGAAGTTCGTCAGTCGCACCGCACCCAAGTAGCAGGGCGTCTTTCGTCCACTCGTGTGAGACAGTGAGCTCACCCAACCTTCGTGAGTCAGTAGCCGTCGTGACCGGAGTCAGCCGCGGCGTCGGACGCGGCGTGGCGACGGCGCTGGCGCAACTTGGTGCCACCGTTTACGGCACTGGCCGCTCCATCGCGAATGCACAACTCGACGATTCCATCCACCGAGTTGTTTGCGATCATACCGACGACGCGGCCGTCGCACAGCTCTTTCAGCGAGTCGCCAAAGAGCAGGGCCGTCTGGATATCCTGGTGAACAACGCGTGGGGCGGCTACGAGCGGATGGTCGAGGACGGACGCTTCACCTGGGGCGTTCCGTTCTGGGAACAGCCGCTCTGGCGTTGGGACGCGATGATGGGAGTCGGCGCGCGCGCGGCGTTCGTCGCGAGTCAGCACGCCGCACGGCTTATGCTGCCTAACAAGAGCGGCCTGATCGTCAACATCTCGACGTGGGCTGCGCAGAAGCGCATCGGTAACCTGCTCTACGGTCTGTCCAAGGCCGCCACGGACAAGCTCACGTCCGACGCCGCGCAGGAGCTCAAAGCGCATGGCGTCACGATCGTCTCGCTTTATCCGGGACTCGTGCGCACCGAGGGCGTGCTCGCCGCGGGCGTTTTCGATCTCAGCAATTCGGAGAGTCCCGAGTTTCAGGGTCGTGCCGTCGCAGCGCTCGCGTCGGATCCAGACGTCGCTCGCTGGAACGGACAGTGCCTGGTGACGGCTGCTCTGGCGCAGACGTATGGCTTCACGGACGTCGATGGCCGTGCGCCACGCCCCCTAACGATTGCGGACGTGTAACCCGATCAGCAGCTCGTGCCGCAGTGCGTGCGCACCAGGATGTCGACCACGCGAAAGAAATCCCGCGGGTTGACCGGGCCCCACTAAGCCTACTGCGGGCGCAGCTCCCACAAAACATTGACGATCACCCAGCGGCCATTCCACTTGGCGATGTGCAGGTAGTCTATCCACGACGACGCATCGATTCGCACGCTCGCCGTATTGCCGAAGATGTCGAGAATGCGAACGTCCTTGCGCTGCTGAGCGGCTGGCGTGTCTTTGCCACCGCCGCGTCTCGTGTTGAGCACGAGTGTCATCGCGCTCTGCTGGCCGAGGCTATTGCGCCCATTGCGCGGGTCGGTGTTGACGATGCGCTTCGCGAGCTCCGGATGCAGCGCGCGCTCCATGCGCTCGCCGTTCCCCTCGTACCATCCTTCGATGTAGTCCAGCGCGGTTTGTTTGATGGCGCTACTATCGGCAGCGGTCTGGGCAAACGCCGGCGTGGCGCTGGCAGCCGCGAGAGCTAGCGCCCACGTAACGAACCTTGTGTGATGCATCATGATGTCCTCATTCCGCTCGCACGGCGGCTAGGGTTGATGGCATGTGTGAGATTTCGCATCGGGAACGTAGAGTTTTGATACCTCGACATTCGACAACATGAACAGGGGAAGGGTTGTTCGACCTGGTCACTCGAAGGAGGCAGCCAATGGTCGGTCAGGCGCACAAGGCTGAGCTGTTCCGTGGGTTGCATGTCCCAGGAAAGCCGCTCGTGCTGTTCAACGTCTGGGATGCCGGCAGCGCCAAGGCTGTCGCGGCGGGCGGTGCAAAGGCTATCGCGACTGGGAGCTGGTCGGTAGCACATGCGAATGGGTTCGACGATGGCGAGCAGATGCCGCGCGACTTGGCGCTCG
>CBQVAZ010000627.1:0-2682 GCA_967720205.1 uncultured Gemmatimonadaceae bacterium
GATCGCTACGCCGAGTGCATGTTGAAGGGCGGTCGCTTCCATGAGCTGGTGCTCTTCCCGCTCTTTTTCGGGACGCTGAATACGCGTCCAGCCGCTCGAGCACCGACTGCCAGCTCGTTAGGCCGCATCCCGTTTCTCAATGGTGGGCTCTTCGCGCGCTCTGCCGTCGAGAAACGAACGCGGCTGCGCTTTTCCGACGAGGCGATCGGTGCGTTCCTGGACGAAGTGCTCACGCGTTACCGATTTACCGCGCGTGAGGAGAGCACTGATTGGTCCGAAGTCGCCATCGATCCCGAGATGCTTGGCAAAGCGTTCGAGTCGCTGATGGCGGCAACGAGCCGCCGTGGAAGTGGGACGTATTACACGCCGCACGCACTCGTTTCGCATGTGAGTAACACAGCGCTTCACTATGCGCTGGCCGGCGCCGGTTGCGACACGAGTTTCGTGGAGGCGCTCTTGCGCGGCGAGTCGCCAGCCAACCAACGAGATGTCGCTGAGTTGCGCGCACGCCTCTCCGGGTTGCGCGTTCTCGATCCCACGTGCGGATCCGGCGCGTTTCTCGTGCACATCCTCGAGCGATTGGCGGAGCTGAGCATCACGTTAGGCGACCAGCGACCACGCGATTTGGTGCGCCGTTCTGTGCTCGCTTCGTCCATTTTCGGCGTCGACGTCAATCCAACGGCCGTCTGGCTCTGTGAGCTCAGGCTTTGGCTCTCGTGCGTGATCGATAGCGAGGAAGCGGACGTTTGCCGCGTGCCACCGCTGCCTAACCTGGATCGCAACATCCGCGTAGGCGACGCGCTGCTCGGCAACGGATTCGAGCCCGAGTCGACGGCGCGCGTGGTCTCCTCGGCGTTGACACGCTTGCGACTGCGATACGCACGCGCGACTGGCCGACGTAAGGCAACGTACGCGCGTGCGCTCGACCGCGAAGTGCGGCGTCAGCTCGCGATGAGTGTGCGTGCAGAACTTGACGTCTTGCACGAACGCCGGCGGTCGTTGCTGACAGCAACGCGAGGTCGCGATCTGTTCGGCGGTCGGCGCGGCGCGATGGCCCGTGAGCAGGACCAATTGACCGCGGACCGCGTGCGGGCGCGCGAGTTGCGCATGCGCCAGCGGACACTCAAGGACGACTCGGTTCTGCCCTTCTCGTTCGAGACCCACTTCGCCGAGCTTGTCGATGTCGGTGGATTTGACGTCGTGTTAGGCAATCCTCCGTGGGTGAGGCCGCACAACGTGGGACCTGCGATGCGCGCGTCGTTGCGCGGTCGCTTCGACGTGCTGCGCGACGCGACATGGCACCACGGCGCGACGATCGCCGGCGCCAAATCCGGGTTCGGTGGTCAGGCCGACCTCGCCGCCGCGTTCGTCGAGCGCTCGCTCGCGCTCGTGCGCGAAAAGGGGATTATCGCGCTGCTCGTTCCGGCGAAGCTGTGGAAATCGTTGGCAGGAGGCGGCGTGCGCCGGCGACTCACTCAGGCGGCGACGCTGCGCGTGGTCGAAGACTGGAGTGACGCGCCGACGCTGTTCGACGCCGCCGTGTATCCATCCTTTGTTGTCGCGACGCGTGGCACGGCGCCTAACGTGGTGCGCGCCACGGTTCACCGACGCGATCTGGCTGTTCGCTGGCCCACGACCATTACAGCTCTAGCATTCGACGATTCGGCCGGCAGTCCTTGGCTCATCTTGCCGCCTGACGCACGCGCAGCGTTCGATCGCCTCGCAAAGGTCGGCGTCCCGCTGCATGCCAGCGGACTCGGACGCATCACGTTAGGCGTCAAGACTGGCTGCAACGCCGCATTTGTCGTCAGCGCAGATAGCGATCCTGTGGAGCCGTCGCTGCTGCGACCGGCGTTACGCGGCGAAGACGTGCGAGCGTGGCACACTGGACAGCCGCGCCAGCGCATCATTTGGACGCACGGTCGTAACGGGCATGCACTCGATCGACTTCCGCCGCTGGCGCACATGCACCTCAGCGCTCGCCGCTACGAATTGGAGCAGCGCAGCGATGGCCGAGGTGGCAAATGGTGGGCGTTGTTCCGCACGGACGCTGCACGCGCAGACTTGCCTCGCGTCGTATGGGCCGATCTCGCGCGCGTGCCTAGAGCGGCAGTCCTGCGCGCGGGGGATCCGACGGTGCCGCTGAACACGTGTTATGCGCTGCGTTGTCGGGACGAGCTCGACGCGCTGACGATCGCGGCGCTGATCAATTCGCCGCTGGCGGCGGCGTGGCTGCGCGCGCTCGCCGAGCCCGCGCGCGGTGGCTATCGCCGGCTGTTGGCGTGGACAATGGCGCTGCTGCCGGTGCCTGACGATTGGGCGCGTGCACGCGACGTGCTCGGCTCGTTAGGCTGCCGAGCCATGCAGGGATACGACGTCGCGCCTGCGGACTTGTTCGATGCCGCGTGCGCGGCCTATCGCGTGCGCGCAGCGACAGTGGCACCCTTATGCGATTGGGTAGGCGCCACGTAACCGTGGGCTAACGCTGCGGCGCGAGCTCGGCGTGCCGTTGTGTCGCGTAACCCACGATCACACCCACGAGTGAGCCTGGAAGCAGGATCTGCCAGTAATAACCAGGCTGCCCCGATGCAACGTTCATCCAAACGACGCCCGCCGCCAGCAGAAATCCGACGAACAGCCCGAAGACGATGCCTAACGGCAGCGACTTGACCTTCCGCGCGA